>JADJWT010000001.1:3732500-4032500 GCA_016716225.1 Ignavibacteriota bacterium
ATTTTTTATTTTCTTCATAAATTTTTACAATGTATTCAGCAATTGCTTCGGCTTCTTTTGGCTTTAAACCTTGATTTGGCATTGCTGTAAAATCCGGATTTACTTTTCTTGGATTAAGTATAAAATCAACTAACTCTGCCCTTTTCCCATCATACTTTGGAAGAACATCGTTATAAGCTGGACCAACTAATTTCGTATCAAAACGATGACAAGCAATACATTTTGTATTATATATATCTTCACCTTTAACTTCAACAATTTCATTAATTCCGGCTTCCTCTTTTATTTTTAGAGCAAATAATTTATAAGCTTTTTCTTGTTCAAAAATATTTTCAACATTTTTTGTTTCAAATGCTTGCTGATCTTTATAAACCAATGCTGCCGCAAGTAATAAAAAAACTAAAACTGTTGATCCGCCTAAATTCATTTTGGAATCTTTATACATCAAATAGAACAAAACATTAATTACAAGCATTAGTAATAAAATTAAAATTCCGGTTATAAAAATTGCAAATGATAATGAATTATTTGGTGAGTTAATAAATGATAATACAAATAAAAATGGCTGAATAAAACTAAATATTAGTCCGGTTTTTAAACTGAAATTTTTAATAAAATTCAGATATTCACTTTTATATTTTTTTGCATCATTTTTGAAATATTTAAAAACTATTGCTGCACAAGTTATTGAAACTGAAAAACTTATATAAAAAAGAAAATATAAAAATGTATCAGTTGAAAATATAATTTCAAAAAAATCAATTTGTGTTTTTGGCGAGCTAACAATTTTAATTACACCTACTAATAAATAAGCTACAAATAATAATAAAGTAAATCCAATTATACCGGATTTTGAAAGTAATTTACTGTTACTTTTTCTAAGTTGTTCAAATTCACTTACTAAATTGTTATTTGAAATTTCTTTAACATTAACCAAGTTAAAAACATTTTTGAGTGTAAAGCTGTATTTATATATGTATAAATAAAAGAGTGATACGATAAATATCAAAAGTGTAAAAACTAAATCTGTGGTAAAATTTAATTTTGTTCCAAATAAAAGTTGAGCTAAAATAAAAATTAAACTTAGAAACGGAACTATACCAAGTGCAATTGATATCGTTTTGTTAATTGTAAAAAGGTCAATCAATTCTTTTGCAAAAATTAATGAATCGCGATTTTCATATTTTCTTCCTTTAATAAAATGCATTGTAGAAAATAATGAAGTTCCTATTAGAACACTTAAATAAGGAAGTAAAACTACTAAAGTTAAGAAAAACAAATATTCAAGTAGTAAAATATGAGTCGGTGATTGAGGAAAAACTATATCTTGAAATATTTCCATTAAAAATTTTCCTAAAATTTAAATTAAACTTTCAGTTGTGATTAACAAAAGTACACTTAAAACGTAAGCATTAATTATCAGAAATTTATTCCTAAAATTTTGCTTGGAATTGTTTTGCAAATTAAAAATTGTTAAAGCTAATGTTAAACTTCCAAAAATAATTAACAAAATATTTGAGAAAATTCCTTCCGATAATCTGACTTGAAAAAAAACATAGCTTGATAAAACCAAAATTAAAATCCAGAAATATGTAATTATCTTAATTTGCAAAAATGAAAAAATATTTGAAAGTGTTGGAAATCCGGCTTTTTTATATTGATCATCATACATTAAGATTAATAGCCAAAAGTGTGGAATTTGCCAAATAAATAAAAATCCAGCTAATGCTAAAATTTTGTATTCAAATATTTCTCCACCGGCAGCCGCCCAGCCAATCATTGGCGGAAGTGCGCCAACTAAAGATCCGGGAATTATAGCAAACGGTGTAATTAATTTTAGCGGAGTGTAAATTAAGTTATACCAAAGTAACGTAAAAATTCCCAAAGCGAGTACAATTTTTCCGCTAATAAATAAAATTACTGAACCAAAAAAAATTAATATCATTGAGGAAGTAAGTGCATATTTTGCAGAAATTCTTCCGGATGGAATTGGGCGCGTAATTGTTCTAGGCATTTTTCCATCTAAATTTCTTTCTTGATATTCATTCAAAGCGGAAGCACCAGCTGCTAAGAATAAAACTCCCAAAGTTACAATTAGCAAATCGAAATTAATTTTTGCATCAAAAAGAATAAATCCAACTGTAGTTGTTACAGAAACAAAAAAAGTAATTTTGAATTTTGTTAATTCTATCAAAATATTTTTATGCTTTACTAATGTTTGAAAAAAACTTTTTAAAGTTTCAATAATTCCGTTTTCAATTTGATTTGCTGTTACATTAACTGACATTTAATTCACTTTTTCATTTGTTACTAATTTAGGATTATTTGCTTCATACCATTTGTTGTAATCATTTTCTTCGAGAACAATTAATTTTGTGTACATTGCCGAGTGGTCAACTCCGCAATATTCCGCACATGCAATATTATAGCTTCCAACCTTTTCGGCAGTTAAAACCAAGTAATGTTGTTTTCCGCCAATCACATCTTGCTTAATTCTAAACGCCGGAATGTAAAGTGAGTGATTTACATCGGTGGAAATTAAATTTAATTTCACACTTCTATTTTTAGGAATATATAAAGTGTCCAAATTCAATCCGTTTTCATAAACAAAATCCCAATTCCACATTTTAGCTGTAACATTAATTTCTAAAGAATTAGCTGGAATATTTTTGAACTTTTTATAACCGATAAATCCATAATAAAACATCGTTAAAACAAGAATTGTGGGAATTATAAACCAAACCGTTTCTAGCAAAATACTTCCGTGAATATCAACGGGTTTATGTCCTTTTTTTCTATGGTATTTGAAAACAAAATAAACCATTAAAATTGAAATTCCGATTAAGAAAAATAGAGAAATGCTTACAACGTAAATCATTGTTGAATCAACAAAATCAGCATATGAATTTGGATTTGAATTCATAAATTTTTCTACCTATAGAAATAATCAAAAAATGTTAATGTAAAAATTACTATTAGTGTAAATCCGCTAATTGATAAGAAAACTTTGAAAACTGGATCTTCAAATTTAATGTGCATAAAAATATTAATAACAAGTGCTGATTTTATTGCAGCAATTGTTAATGCAATTCCAAGTGTGTAATCGCCTAAATTAATTCCGGCAATGGTTACAGTAATTGAAGTAAAAGCTATTAAACTTACCCAAACAAGTAAATACTTGCTGTAACTTATATTGTGATTTTCATGCGAATGTTTTTCCTGCACATTATCTCCTACTGAATTAAATAAAATAGTGGGAAAAGAAAAATCCAAATCAAATCAACTAAATGCCAATAAAGACCAGCATTTTCTAACTTAACATAATTGTTTTTATTTACTGATCCAGTAATTATAAATGCTAGAACAGTTGTTAGAAAAACTAGTCCAATTATAACATGCAAGCCGTGAAGTCCAGTCATAATGTAATATAAACCATAAAATAAAATTTGACCGTTTGGAAGATTTAATAAATGTTCACTTCCGGGATAAATTCCATGATGAATTTTTGCAGACCATTCAAAATATTTATTAATCATAAATGCGAAAGCTAAAATATTTGTCATTATTAAAAGTAAGATTGACAAAATTTTATTTCCTTTTTGCAAAGCTGCAATTGATAAAGCAACAGTTAAACTGCTTGTTAGTAAAATAATTGTGTTTAATGCACCAATTGTTGTATTCAATTCCATTGCAGCAACTCTGAATTGAGCAATATATTCATGTCGATAAACAGCATATATTAAAAATAAACCGCCAAATAATAAGAGTTCTGTAAAAAGAAATAACCACATTCCCATTCTGGAACCAACATCATCTCTATGCTTATGTGCAATTTGTGCAGAATGATTACTCATAAGTTTCTCCTTTGGGAATATATTTCATAGTTTTTAACTGACTAAAATCATATGGTTCGTGCGTTACTGTTGGAATTTCATCAAAATTTTCTAATGGTGGTGGAGAAGGTGTGTGCCATTCTAAAGTTACTCCTCCCCAAGGATTTGCAATAGATTTTTCTCCGCTTAACATTGCAGATACCAAATTGTAAATTATTAAAATTATAGTTAAAAACATTATCCAAGAACCAATTGTAGAAATTAATTGTAAGTCTGCAAATTCCGGAAGATAATCATAATATCTTCTTGGCATTCCCATATAACCTAAAATAAATTTTGGGAAATACAAAGTATTGAAAGCAATAAAAAATAATCCGGCATTAATTTTCGCAAGTTTTATATTATACATTTTGCCGGACATTTTAGGAAACCAATAATAAAGTGCAGCAAAAAATATTGTTCCAGTTCCGCCAAACATTACATAATGAAAATGTGCAACAACAAAGTATGTATCATGAACATGAATATTTGTAGCTAAAGTGCCCAAAACTAAACCGGTTAATCCACCAATAGTAAATAAGAAAATAAAATTCATCACCCATAAGAATGGCGGTTGCGGATCAATAGAACCCTTATAAAGTGTAGCAACCCAATTAAATACTTTTATTGCACTTGGCAATGCAACAATAAATGTTAAGAATGAAAAAATAATTGCGGCAGTATCACTCATTCCGCTTGTAAACATATGATGCGCCCAAACCAAATATCCAATAAATGCAATGGCTAAACTTGACATAGCAATTGCTCTGTAGCCAAAAATTGTTCTTCGCGCAAAAGTTGGAATAATTTCCGAAACAACTCCCATTGCCGGTAAAATCATTATATAAACAGCTGGATGTGAATAAATCCAAAACATATGTTGAAATAAAATTGGATCTCCGCCTAATGCCGGATCAAAAATTCCGACACCAAAATATCTTTCTAACATTACTAACAAAATTGTAATTCCTATCACCGGAGTAGCAATAATTTGAATCCACGCGGTTGCATATGTTGACCAAACAAATAATGGCATTTTAAAAAATGTCATTCCCGGAGCGCGTAATCTGTGAACTGTTGTAACAAAATTTAATCCGGTTAAAATTGATGAAAATCCTAAAACGAAGGCAGCAAAAATTGCGAGTGAAACATTTGTTGTAGTTCTAACGCTATAAGGCATATAAAAAGTCCAACCAGTATCTATCGGACCGCCTTTTACAAAAAGTGAAATTAAAACTAAAATTGCTCCAATTAAATAAATCCAAAATGACAATAAATTTAATCTAGGAAATGCAACATCTTTTGCTCCAAGTTGAAGTGGAAGAAAGAAATTTCCAAAAACTGCAGGAATTCCGGGAACGATAAATAAGAAAATCATAATTACACCGTGAAGTGTAAATATTGTATTATAAGTTTGTGCGTCCATAATTGTTCTGCCGGGAGCAATTAATTCTAATCGCATCAAAACTCCAAAAATTACACCAACAAAAAAGAATATAGCTATTGAGAATAAATACATAATACCAATTCTTTTATGGTCTGTACTTAAAAGCCAAGACAAAATTCCGTTTGCCTTTTTGGTAGTTCCTTCTTCAAAAAATGATTTTTCAGAAATAGCAATTGTACCGTTTGCCATCAAATCTCCTATAAATTCAATAATTTATGAATTAACGATTTTTTTCTTTTTAAAAATTGTTAAATATGCAAAGAAAAATCCAACTCCAATAAGCATTATTATTCCAACAATTCTTGTAATATTCAAAGTATAATTTCTTCCATCCGGATCATAACTAAAACAAAATTGTAACAATTTGGCAACTGTTGGATTTGTCTTCCCGGCTTTTGCATCAAGTAAAGCCATTTTTACATCAAACTGATTAAACTGTGACCCGAAAATATAACGCGAAATTTTTCTTTCCGGAGAAACTGTAATTAATCCGCCGGGATGTCTATATTCATCACCAATTTTTTGAAAATAAAATCCAGCTTGTGATGTAACTTTACTTATTGTTAAAGAATCTGTAACTAAAAAAGTCCAAGCATCATTTGGAAATTTCCTCTTTAATGAAGAAAGAAAATCCGTTTTAGATTGTGATGCAATTTTAGAAGTTTCTTCATTATCAATACTTATTGTTAAAACTTGAAAATCTTTTCCCGGTTCCAATTCTACTCTATCAACAACCCAAGCCAATTCTGTTAATGTACTGTTACAAATTCCGGGACATTCATAATAAACAAATGCCAATAAAGTTGGTTTTGTTATAACTTCAGATAATTTTACTATTTCCCCATCAGAATTTTTAAATATTAAATTTCCATCAAAAACATTACCTAATTTTTCATCAATTCCAATTTCAACATGTTTTCCTTCAGCAAAAATCAGAAATGAAAAAACTTCTATAAAAATAATAATGCAGAGTATTTGTCTTATTTTTTGGTTCAATTATTTCTCAAAATTGGATATAAAGTATAATTTAAATGAGTCAGAAATTATTTAATTTTTTCAAATTTTGCAATAAAAAGTAAACTAAATTTTTAAAACGATCAGATTTGAAAAAGGTTTTTGATCAGCTACGAAAATAAATTTAGAAACATTCCGGATTTTAAGTCATTTTTTTGATTTAATTTTTCGTTGTTTAGCTGCCCGTGATAAATTAACATTACAATCAATAACAAAATTGTTAAAACAATTTTATTACTTTTCACATTGTTTCCCTTGTACCGCAAATAAAATTGAACACTTGAAATAAGCATTAATGTCAAAACAATAATTGTTGAAATAAAATATGAAAAAGAAATTGCTTGAGCTGAAATTGATATAATAATGAGTACAAAAAGTAATGGTTGAATGAACGAAAATAAAATTCCGGATTTTGCCGAAAAATCTTTCCCGTAATCAGTAAAACTTAAATTGCTTTTTTGCTGATTTAATTTTACAATAATAATTGCTGGAGTTATTGCAAAGGAAATGGCTAGTAATAGTAAAAAATTTATAATACTGAAATTATTAAGTAAAATATCAAATGAATCAATTTGGATTGATTTATTTAACGCAAAGTTTACATAACTGAAAATTATATAAGTAGATTTAAACAGAAATAACAATCCTAACCAACCTCCAAAATTTAGTAATGAAATATTTTTCTTTTTTGATGTTACATCTACGTAGGTAATTTCATTTTTTTCAATTTTAAATATTGAAAAACTTCCTTTGTAAGTTAGGGAAAGAATAATTCCGGAGATATGTAATATGAAAGCAAAAAGTAAATCATCAGAATTTACATTTGCATAAATTTGATTAAATGTAATTAACAAAAATAAAGCTGGTAAAATTCCGATAAGAAAAACAAACCATTTTTTTTCTAATAAGATATTAATAATAAATTTTGAAAATGAAAGATGAGAATTTGATTTTAATAATTTCCCTTTTCTAAAATGAATCAACGAAAAAAATAATGACCCAATTAAAACACTAACAAAAGGAGTATAAAATAACAATGAAATAAAAAGTCCGTATTTTACAAAAAATAAATCCGTTAAATTTTCAACCGAAAACAAATTACTAAAAAGATTCAATTTTTAATTCCTAAAATTTATTAGAATTTCAACTTATTGCATTTGCAAGAACATTAAATAATTTAATTAATTCTTCTTTCGGTAATTCTACAATATTTGGTTTAAACCCATTTGCAACCGGAGAAATCATCAATTTATTTATAAATAATTCCGCATCTTTGTTTTGTGTGAAATCGCGATTAAAAACTGAAACTACTTTTTCTTTATCTAAAACATAATTATTGAAAATACTCAAAACTTGTTGATCAGTATTAGAATTAATTTTTTCCAAAACATTAACTATATTAGCTTTTACTAATTCTGATTCTTCAGCAATTTTTTTTGTTGCAGTTGCCAAACTAACATTATTTGGAGAAATAACTCCCTTTGACAGAGAATAAGTTTGATCTAAATCAGCAATTTCAGTATTTGTAACTTCCGGAAAATCTGACATTTTTCTAATGAATTGAATTATTGCAATTCGATCTGCAACTGGAATAAATTCGTAAGCAATCATTCCGGTATTTGGAACACCTTTTGTAATGTGTTAAATAATTTGGAAAATTCTCTTCCGTTTGTCCAACCATCTTTTTGATGAAAATTTCTTGGTTTAGGATTTAAAGCTGCGGCTGCAACGCCATCTCCGTTTCCATCTGCACCATGACAAGATGCACAATTTGTTTGATACAATGTGTTACCTTTTTCAACCATCTCATTTGTTGGATTTGAAATTAATCCCAAATCAACAGCCGGAAGCACACCACCTTTTTTTACCGCAACATCAACATTAATTTCTAAAGAATCTGTATAAATTGCCGGAACAGAATTGAAAGAAGTTTTATCCAAATTTTGGATAAAATAAATTCCAACTATTAAAAATAAAAAGGCATAGTAAGGAAAAATCCAACCAAATAATCTTGAGGGAGATTTTGGTAATTCTTTAAAGTTTATTTCCGTTTCAAAACTATTTTTTTCATCCATAATTCAGCTCTTGATTAAAGTCGAAAATCAATTCCTCTTTTTAATTTTGGATCACCAATAGGAATTAAATTTACGCTTTTTGATTTTATTGAAAAAACTAAAAATACAATTCCAAATGCAAGTAAGAAAAATCCTAATTCAATCCATCCTAAAGAAACTCCGTTTGGACTAAAAGTTGGAATTACTAAAAAATACAAATCCATAAAATGAGCAACTAAAAGCCAAATTGTCATAAATTTCAATCGCTTTCCATTTGTTTTTGCTGGCTGTGAAACTAGCGCGAAAAACGGAATAACAAAATGAATAAAAATAAATACAACTGTAAAAATAAGCCAACTGCCTTCCCATCTTTTGATAAACCAAAAAGTTTCTTCGGGAAGATTTGCATACCAAATTAGCATAAATTGACTGAATGCAATATAAGCCCAAAAGTTTACAAATCCGTAAAGCAATGCACCAAAACTATAATAATGATCGGTAACAATTCCATTCACAAACATTCCTTTTTCATGAAGATAAACAACAAGAAAAGTAATAATTGCTAATGATGATATAAAAGTTCCCGCAAAATAATAAACTCCGTAAATTGTAGAAAACCAATGCGGTTCTAGACTCATCATCCAATCAATTGCAGAAAATGTAATTGTAATTGCAAAAAATGGGATGAAAATTGCAGATAATTTAATATTCTTTTTTGTTAATGATTGATCTTTATTAAAATCTTGTTTTTGTGAATTTCTGGAAATCAGAAAATAAAATAATATCCAAATAACAAAATATCCTACAATTCTAATGGTGAAAAATGCTTCATTCAAATACGGACTTTTTTGCGAAAGAATTTTATCATTTGCAACAACATCCAAGTGCGTCCAATGATAAACATCATGCAGATTGAAATAAATTGGTATTGCTAAAAACGGAACTACCAATAATAATGAAGAAAGTATTTCTGCAATTCTTCTAAATGGAGTGCTCCAAACTGCGCCGCTGATGTATTCAATTGCTACTAAAAAAAGTGAGCCTAATCCAATACTTGTAACAAACATTAATAGAATAATATTGTTAAACGCACTTCTTGTTGCATCTGTTAAATATGCAAATACTACAAGAATAAATCCAATAACTGTAAGCCCAATAGCAACATTATTAAAAAAGGTGGCAATGCTTTTTTTGAATATTCAATTTCATTGTTTGTAACAGAACTCATTATAAATCAGACTCCTTAGCATTTAATGATCTTTGGAGAACACGAATATAATTTATTACAGCCCATCTTTCTTCTCTTGAAAGCTGTGAAATATATGATGGCATTACATTTTGTCCTTCAACAATTACATGATAAATTCTTCCATCCGACCAACTCCTAACTTTTTCTGAATGCAAACTTGGCGGATTTGGAAATTGTCCGCGCAATCTGCTATCTCCTTCTGCTAAATAACCGTGACAAGGACTGCAATATATATTATATTTATTTTTTCCAATTGCTAAGTTCTCTTCATTCGGAATAATTGGATTTGACAATAACTTAGCGGCATCATCTGGTTTGTCTTTAAATTGATAAGGTAAATATCCTCTTGCAACAGAACCTTCAACCGGTTTTAGCATTCCAGAACCATTTTCATTTAATTCCGAAGTTGATTGTGCAATTACTTTTTCTTGTTTATCCATCCAATTAAAAGGAACAATATAAAGCAATTTATTCATATGTAAATAAGCTGAAATGGAAACAAAAATTGCAACTCCAACCAAAAAAGCAATGAACTTTGGGTCAGCAATAGATGGTTTAAAACTAACTTCTTCTTTATCAAAATAAATTGGTTCAATTACGGATGCATGAAGCTTTTTAAATAATTCCTTAACTTCATTTTCGTTAAAAATGGGATCAACAGCTTCAATATAAATTCCATATTTATCTGAAGAAACATTTTTCATATAATTTGTATCGTGCAAAGGATGTCTATTATTCGGCAATTTGAAAAAGAAAAATAGTAATGCTGCAACAGTTGTTAAAGTTGCAAGTAATACAGTTATTTCAAACGTAATTGGAATAAAAGCTGGTAAAGGGAAAAATGGTTTCCCTCCAATAACAATTGGATAATCAATTCCCATCATCCAACCCATCATCAACAAAGCTAAAACAATTCCACTTAATCCGGCAAAGAGAGTTACAAATCCAAGTTTTGATGGAGGCAATTTCATAGCATCATCCATTCCATGCACTGGATATGGAGTATTTACATCAAATTTAGTATAACCTTTTTCCGCAACAAATTTTGCAGCATGAATAATTTCATCTGGCGTATTAAATAATGCGGTGTAGGAATATAATTTTTCACTCATTTTTAATGATCTCCGTGTGATGGCTGCGCACCATCAACAACAGCTTTAACTTCCGAAATTGAAACAACAGGTAATGATTTTGTAAATAGTAAAACTAAGGTAAAAAATAAACCAAAACTTCCAATTAATAGTGAAGCATCGGTGAGTGTTGGTTTGAAATATCCCCAGCTTGATGGTAAATAGTCTCTGGATAAGGAAGTAACGGTTATTACAAATCTTTCAAACCACATTCCAACATTTACAAAAACTGCAATTACAAACATAATTGGAATTGATCTTCTTATTTTCTTAAACCAAAAAAGTTGAGGAATAAAAACATTGCATGAAAACATTATCCAATATGCCCAAGAATAATCACCAAAAGCTCTATTTATAAAAGTAAAATATTCAGCTTGAACTCCGCCATACCATGCTATAAAAAATTCCATTGAATATGCGTAACCAACTAACATTCCGGTAAGCAGCATAATTTTATTCATCTTTTCTAAAGTGTCGAGAGTAATAATGTGTTCATAATTAAAAATTTTACGAATAAAAATCAGCACATTTTGAACCATCGCAAAACCGGAAAAAACTGCACCGGCAACAAAGTACGGCGGGAAAATAGTTGTGTGCCATCCGGGTAAAACTGAAACGGCAAAGTCAAAACTTACAATTGTGTGAACTGATAATACAAGCGGAGTTGCAAATCCGGCAAGAATTAAATAAGTTAATTCATAATTTTGCCAATGACGATTTGAATGTCTCCATCCCAAACTTGAAATTGAATAAATAATTTTCTTAATTTTATTTGCAGTACGATCTCTGAGAGTCGCAAAATCCGGAATTAATCCAATATACCAAAATACAAATGAAACCGTAAAATAAGTTGAAACAGCAAAAACATCCCAAAGTAAAGGGGACGTAAAATTAACCCATAATGAATGCTGGTTTGGATAAGGTAATAAATATACTGCTGCAATCCATGGTCTACCAGTATGTAAAATTGGAAAAATCATTGCGGTAATTACAGCAAAAATTGTCATACCTTCAGCAAATCGTGCAATCCCGGTTCTCCATTTTTGCCTAAATAAAAATAGAATTGCAGATATTAAAGTTCCCGCGTGACCAATACCAATCCAAAAAACAAAATTCACAATAGGAAATCCCCAGCCAACAGGATTATTATTTCCCCACAATCCCGTTCCGTAAAACAATGATAATAAAACCCCAATTGCTCCAATTGTTAACATTGTTAATGTTACTGATAAAGCTAAATAAAACTTTTTATCAGGTTTAGAATCAAGAGGTTTAGAAATAATTTCATCTAGTGATCTTAACGGCGGTTTGCCTTCAACGACAGAAAATTCTTTTGAAAAATCTATACTACTCACTAAACTTCCTCCGAATGAGTATTTCTAATTTTAGCTATATATGTGATATTTGGAACTACATTTAATTCTTCCAAAACATGATAACTCAATTCATGTTCTCGATATTTATTTATGAAAGAATCCTTGTTATTCATATCTCCAAATTCTATTGCATTTGCCGGACATGCAGTTTGGCAAGCGGTTTTAACTTCATTTGCATTTAATGATCTATTTTCTCTAATTGCATTTTCTCTTGCAAGCATTATATTTTGAACACAGAATGAACATTTTTCAATTACACCACGCGATCTGACAGTCACCTCAGGATTATTAACCAAATATGTCAATTCATTATCATAATGAGCATCAGCAAAATTATCTCTGAAATTATAAAAATTAAATCTTCTTACTTTATACGGACAGTTATTTGCGCAATATCTTGTTCCAACACATCTATTATATGCCATTTGATTTAATCCATCGGGACTATGATTTGTAGCATTTACCGGACAAACATTTTCGCACGGTGCATTATCACAATGTTGGCATAGCATTGGTTGATTACTAACAATCGGTTCTTCTGGAGTTCCGCTGTAATATCTATCAATTCTTATCCAATGCATTTCTCTTCCGCGTGAAACTTGATCTTTACCAACAACCGGAACATTATTTTCAACATTACAAGAACTAACACATTCCGAGCAGCCTAAACATTTGTTTAGATCAATGCTCATAGCCCATTTTTCATTTTTATATTCATGAGATTTTGTGATACTGAAAATTTCATGTTTGTGTTCTTTAAGAAAATTCGGATTCTTTTTATACTCTTCTAAAGTACCTTCTTGAATAATATTTCTGATTCTATGAAAATCTTTTACAGATTCATCATCCAAAGAATGATGCTCTTGAGTTGAAGCAAGTTTATAAGTTTCGCCGGTTTTGTTTATTGATGCACCAGTTAAAATATAATTTGAAATATTATTTTCAGATAATAATTCATTTAAACTAAAACCTACTTCGTTTGCAACTTCGCCGCTGAACTTTCGTCCATAACCAAGCTCAACAGCAACCAGATCATCCGCCATTCCGGGTTGAATAAAAATTGGTAATCTTACTTTTTTATTATTTACATTAACATCAACTAAGTCATCATAAGTTACACTTAGTCTTTCTGCAGTTAGCGGAGAAACTGCTGCAAAATTATCCCAAGTAATTTTTGTAACTGGATGCGGTAATTCTTGAAGCCAGCCATTGTTTGAATATTTTCCATTTCCAATATTGTAATTGTTTTGAAGTAAAACAGTAAGCTGATTTGTTTTTGTAATATCTTTCTTAAAAATTGTCTGATCAATTATTTTATAAGATTCTGCAAGTTTAGAAACTTTCAAAATTCCATCATGTAATGCTGTATTCCAATATGTATTAAAATCTGCGGCGGAATTACTTGTTACGTAAATATTGTTTTTAAATTCATCCAAAATATAAGAATGATAATTTGGATTTTCTTTCCCTAACCAATTTAAAATAATTTCTTCTTTTTGCTTTGTTTCAAATAATGGAGTAATAACTGGCTGCTGAAGCGATAAATGTCCATTTCTTGTTTGATGAATTCCCCAAGATTCCAAATAATTATTTGCAGCTAAAACATATTGTGAAATTTCAGAAGTTTCATTTGGTACTTCCGAAATACAAATTGTTGTTTTTAAATTTTGAAAAATTTCCTTTAAGCCTAATGATTCCGGTAAATCATAAATTGGATTTGCATCAAATGAAATTACAGCTCCAATATTTCCCTTTTTTGCTTCTGAAACAAATTTTTTAATTTCGTCTGATTTAGTTAAATCAGAATTAACTAAAAATCCGTTTTCAAAATCATATAAATTTTGGTTACCTAAAAGTTCATTAATCAAGTTTACCATAAAATGGACTTCTGAACTTAAAACATCACCAGCATGCAGAATTGAATTTGATTTATTTTCTTTTAAATCATTTGCAAGTAATTTTAATTTCTTCAAATTCAAACTAGTTTTTGCAGCAAAATTTTCAAGAGAAGAACTAGAAATTGAAGAAGAAATATTTTCTGCAATTTCTGAAAAATTTACGGCGCCAATTTTTATTAACTCATTTAATAAACTTTGTAAAAACTCGAATTGTAAAACGGGATTTAATCTAAATCTTTCATCAGCGTTCATTCCGGTTAAAGACATTGCACCTTCAACTGCATATAGTTTGTTGATATCATTATTTTTAACAATATCTTTGCCTTCTGTAAATTTCAATCTATTTTCAACAGTGTTTCCTTCTTTACCTAAAAAATCAGATTCCAGTGCAACTATTACTTTGGCTTTATCCCATTTAATTGAAGGAATAATATTTTGATTGAAACTCTGCTTCCAAGAATTTATTCTATTTGAATTATTTGATAATTGTGTATAATAAATTTTTGAAGTTGGATATTTTAACTTAAATTCATCCAAAACTTTTTTTGATGTAGATGAAGTTAATGGATTAGTAAAAACTGAAATTTCCTTATTCGCAGAATTTACTTCATTTAAAATATTTATAATTTTTTCATTAATAATTTGCCAAGATGTTTTTATTTTAGAAATTGTTGGAAATTGTAATCTATCCGGATCATAGAGATTTAATATGCTTGAATGAACTTTTGATGGAATTTTTCCCTTGTTTATTGGATCATCGGGATTTCCTTCAATTTTAATTGGTCTGCCTTCTCTTGTTTTTACTAAAATTCCATAACTTAATCCATCTTCGGAAAATGTCGATGCATAATAAGTTGGTTTTCCAGGTAAAATTTCTTCGGGCCGTTTTACATAAGGTACAATTTCACCTTTATCTCTGTAATCGGTACATGCTGTTGTAACATAAGCTGTTGAAGCAGCTAAAACTGCAAGAAATTTTCTTCTTGAAAAAGTTGACATTTGTGCCGGATCAAAATCATCGGTAACTCCATTTTTAAATTCATGAAGTTTTTCTTCTAAGATTAGAGGATCATTTTCAAATTCTTTGATACTTTTCCAGATATTTTTCGTTCCGATTTTATTCGACATTTTACAAAATCCTATTTATTTCTCTTAACTGAATCCGGGTGAATTTTAACTTTTATATTTTTAAAAATTTTCATTTTTTGATCTGCAAATATTTTCAATGGAAGTGAACTTAATAAAATAGTACCAATTGAACTAAGTGTAATTTTATTAAAAAAACTTCTTCTATTTATTTTTGACATTTCTCAATTCCTTATCTATGACATGCTGAGCAATTTGTTGGACCTTGTTTTACATTTTCCAAATACGGTAATTGTTTTTCCGGATTTCTGTGACAATCCAAACAAGCTGTCATTGTCCAACCTTTCATTTGACTTACAACTTCCATATCCGCAATATTTCCGTGACATGTTTCACACTTCATTCCTTTATTAACATGAACAGAGTGATTGAAATATGCATATTCTGGAACTTTGTGAATTCTCTTCCACGGAATTGGAGTATTTTCATTAAAGAATTTTGCAAGTTTAATAATTTCTGGTTGTTTGTTTCTTGCTAGAGTATGGCAGTTCATACAAATATTAGCAGATGGAACTAATGCATGTCTTCCTTTTGTAACTCCGGTATGGCAATATTGACAATCAATTTTCATTTGACCGGCATGTAGTTTATGAGAATATGCAATTGGCTGTTCTGGTTGGTAACCAATTCCATCCCTTTCCGGTCTTGAAACATAAAACGTAATTATAAAGGAAACTAATGCAACAAATAAGGTAAGTGGTAATCTAACCTTAAGAGTATAATCTAGAAAAGATTTTTTCATTTATTACCTAAATGTTTAACTTTATCTATAATCACAAGTAACTTAAAGATCGATGAAATAAACACGCTGAATATTTTAGAAAAAATATATTTTTAAGATAAAAAATCTGATATAAATTACCAAAAAAAAATATAAACTTTTATGCTATAAATTATTTTTTTCTTTCAAGTACAAAATCTAAAAGTAATTCAAGGGATTTTTTACTTTCAGATTCTTCAAATACTTTTAAAGATTCTTTTGCCTCGGAAATAAATGATTTTGCAATATTGTATGAATATTCAATTCCTTTATATTTATTAACAAAATTCAATATTTCATTTATATTATTTTTGGTTTTTACATTTTTGATAAGTTTAATAACTGCGGATGATTCACTTTTAGAAGCAGTTCTAAGTGAATGAATTAATGGAAGAGTAATTTTCTTCTCACGAATATCTGCGCCAAGTGGTTTACCAATTATTGATGAAGTTCCAATATAATCCAAAATATCATCAACAATTTGAAATGCTTTTCCTAAATTTTCACCGTAATTTCTTAAAGCAGAAATATATTTTTCATTATTTGTTGTGCTTGCTGCGCCAATTTCACAGCATGTTGAAAGCAGCGAAGCAGTTTTATCAGAAATTATTCTAAAGTAAGTTTCTTCATCAATATCAAGTTTGCGAGTTTTTCTTATTTGAAGTAATTCACCTTCCGACATTCTCTTTACTGCTTTTGTAATTATTTTCAGTAAATCAAAATCATCACTATCTAAAGAAATTAATAATCCTCTTGAAAGTAAATAATCGCCCATAAGAACGGCAACTTTGTTTTTCCAAACTGCATTTATCGATGGAAGTCCGCGTCTTTTTTCCGCTCCATCAACAACATCATCGTGAACTAAAGTTGCGGTGTGTAGAAGTTCAACAAGAATAGCTCCGCGTAAACTTTTCTGATTTACATCGCCAATAACTTTGCTGGAAAGTAGAACAAGTATTGGTCGAATTTTTTTACCTTTTTGCTTCAGTATATACTTGGTAACTAAATCAACAATTCCAACTTCAGATTTGAGAGATTTTTTAAAAAGTTGATTGAAGTCTTCTAATTCATTTAAAATTGGTTTGCTTATTTCGGAAAGATTAGGTTTCAATATTTTTCTTTAATGAAAATTTGGAAACGAATATACTTATTTCATATAATAAAACCAAAGGGATAGCTAACAGAATTTGCGCAACAGGATCAGTTCCGGGAGTTAGAACTGCTGCAATAATCAAAATTCCAACTATAGAATGTTTTCTAAATTTTCTCATAAAAGCGGGAGTTAAAATTCCTAATTTTGTAAGAAAAAAAGATAACATCGGAAGTTCAAAAATTACTCCAGCAGCCAACATAACACTAATTATTATTGAAAAATATTCATCGATTGCAAAATTATTTTCTATTGATGAAGTTCCGAATTGACCAGCAAAAGAAAGTGTTAAAGGAAGCATTACAAAATATGCAAAAGTAATTCCGGCTAAAAAACATACAGAAGAAAAAATTACAATTAACGAAACATATTTTCTTTCATTCTTTTTTAAGTGCGGGTGAAATAAATTTCCATACTTGATAAAAAACATTCGGGATACTTAAAATAAATCCGCCAATTACCGCAACTTGAAAATAGATAAATAATTGTCCGAAAGGTTTTAAGTTTTGTAGGTTAATTTTAGCTTTTTTTGCTGGAATTAGTAAAATGTTGTCAATCAAGAAATCTATGAATATCCACGCAAGGATTGTTCCGATTGTAACACCAATTAAAAGATAAAGAATTCTCCACCTTAATTCTTCAAGGTGTTCAAGGAAGGACATTTCACCTTCTTGATCAATAATTTCATCTGCCGGAGTTTTATCAGTTTTCACAAAATAATATTAATTTCTAAATTCTGCATAAAGAGGAAATTTTGAACATAAATTTTTTACTTCCGGTTTTAGATGAGCAAGTTTTTCATCATTTTCAAAATTTGTAATTGCTCTATCAATTATTTCCGCAATAATACTCATTTCCGGTTCTTTCATTCCGCGAGTGGTTGCAGCTGGAGTTCCAACTCTAATTCCACTTGTAACAAAAGGGCTTTTTGTATCGAAAGGAACCATATTTTTATTAACGGTAATTCCGGCTTTTTCCAATGCAATTTCGGCTTTTTTACCGGAAACATTTTTATTAGATAAATCAACAAGCATTAAGTGATTTGAAGTTCCACCAGATACAATTTTATAACCCTTTTGAATTAAACTATCAGCTAAAACTTTTGCATTTTTTACAACTTGTTCAGCATAGGTTTGAAATGAATCTTGAAGAATCTCACCAAACGCAACAGCTTTCGCCATAATAATATGCATTAACGGACCGCCTTGAATTCCCGGCATTACTGTGCTATCAAAAAGTTCAGACATTAATTTTAATCTATCACCTTTTGGGGTTTTATTTCCAAGTTTATTTTCCGAATCTTTTCCTACTAAAATAATTCCGCCTCTTGGACCGCGTAAAGTTTTGTGTGTAGTTGAAGTAACAACATCGCAATATGGTAAAGGATTGTTAAGTAAATTTTTGGCAATCAATCCAGCCGGATGCGCCATATCGCACATAAGGAATGCGCCAACTTTATCTGCAATTTCTCTAAACTTAGCATAATCCCATTCTCTTGAATAAGCGCTTGCACCAGTAATAATTAATTTTGGTTTTTCTTTTTTTGCTAAATCTTCAATTACGTTATAATCTAATTCTTCAGTTTCTTTATTAAGTGAATATCCAATTGCTTTGTAAATTTTTCCTGAAAAGTTAACCAGAGAACCGTGTGTTAAATGTCCACCGTGTGCTAAATCCAAACCGAGAAATGTATCACCGGGTTGGAGTAAGGTCATAAAAACAGCCATGTTTGCTTGGGATCCACTGTGTGGCTGAACGTTCGCATATTCTGCATTGAATATTTTTTTTATTCGTTCTATCGCAATTTCTTCTGCCATATCTACATATTCGCAACCACCGTAATATCTTCTGCCAGGATAACCTTCTGCATATTTATTTGTTAAAACAGAACCAGCCGCTGCTAAGACGGCTGGACTTACAAAATTTTCAGATGCGATAAGTTCAAGATAATCTGATTGACGCGAGATTTCTAATTTTAAAACTTCTGCAATTTCTTTATCATCCGCTAAATATTGATACATAAATTTTCCTTAGAAAGAAACTGTTATTGATTTGCCAATCCAATCGTAGCATTTACCTTCAATTTTAATAACATCACCATTTTGTTTTTTTCTAAAGAAATAATCTTCCTTTGAAGGAACCGAATTTTGCAATGCACTTACTCTTTCTGCTGCAGATGATGCATGTTCTCCGCCCATTCTAACAACTTGTCTATATGTATCAGCAGCTAATTGATATACACATTTATCTTCGAATTCAAATCCGCAGCTTCTTGCAGCTTGTTCATATAAACTTGCTTCAATATATGTTGGATAATCCCATCCTGGACTAACTTTAGATGCTTTTTGTAAATAACTTCTCGAAACTGACAATTGATCTAAATCCTTATACAAAAGTGCCAAGTTGAAGTAACTATCTCTATTTTCAGGTTGAAGATCAATTAATTTTTTGTAAGAACTAATTGCTTTATCAACTTGATCATTTTTTTGATATGCTCTTGCAATTTCATTCCAGTAATTTATTACTTCAGGATTTTTATCAATCAAGAATTGCAATGGCTCTATTGAAGCCTCATAATCTTGATTCTTTTTACATATCATGGCATATTTCCAAGCTTTTTCCGGATTTTCTTTATCTTGATCCCATGCTCTCTTTAGAAATTCTTGTAATTGGGCACTATCTTCAGCTAATCTGGTCATCTTTGCATTCCAAACTGCATTATCCGGTTCTAAATCAGAAAGTTTCATATAAATATCTAAAGCCTTCATTTTATAATCATTACTATCATTCATATTATCAACATATAAAGTTCCAAGCTGATCTGCATAATAAATTTCATCCGCAGTGTAAGCTGTATCAAGAGCAAACCCTTGTTCATAAGCAGCAATAGAAACTTCCGGTGCTGATTTTTTCCATTGATCAAGAACATAAGCTTTTTTCAACAAATAATAGCCGGCATCTTCTTTATCATATTGAGCAGCTTTATCAAACAAGAAAATTGCGGTATCAGCTAGTAAAGTTCTTGTTTCCTCAGTTGTATTGCTATCTGCATAAACTTCAAAAAGTACTTTATCCATTTTTTTATAAATTTTATATTGCGGCATAAAATCGGGTTTTGTATTTATAACATTAAAACCTTTTTCAAGAGTCCACATTTCATATTGTTTAATTTTGTAAGCTTCAAAAAACAAACTAGCTTCAACCATTACATTAATACTATCACCGCTATTAAAATTATTTTTTGCTGAAGTTTCAACATTTAAAAATAAGATAGCTGTTAGAATTGAAAATGTAATTGTTTTGAGTGCTTTCAATTTTATTCTCCTTAAGTTATTATCTATCTTGTCTCACAAACCAAAGTTCACCGAAATTTACTGAAAAATTTGCTTGGAAAATATTTTCTTTCAGTAAATTTTGATTGGTTGTTCCTCTAATTCCGTACATTAAACCAATATCAATAGAATTTTCAAATCCTAGTGGAAATGATATTCCAGTATGTATTCCAAATTGATTTATATCTTCACCTTTAAATGTATATTGTGTCTGTTCATAACTTAAACCAAATCTATATTTTACAAGTTCCCAAAATGTGGCAAATTTTTTGACTTGTTGATCGTACTCAATTCCCATACTGTATCTATTAAGGTCTTTTAAATTACTAAAAATTTTCCCATTTTGTTTGAATTTTGACCAAGGCTGATTTGTGTAATCTAAAATCAAATTTAATTTATTGAAAGAAAAATTTAAACCTAGAGAAAGTTTGGATGGCATTTCGGTTATAAAAGATTTACTCTGAAATACTTTTTGCCCCAAAGTTGTTGTTGCGTAAGATGAACTATCTGTATTTATTTTGCTTCCAATTTCATAACTTACGCCAAAACTCAAATTTTTAATATTTTCACTTCCGAAAATTGATGAAATATTTGGTGTTAAAAATCCAAGAGTTGTTCCCAAACCTTTATGTTTTAATTCAGATGTAAAGTACGAATCAGAAAAATCTGATGTATCATTATAAATAACCTGACTTTCATATTTTGCATTTCCAGTATAATATTCAAATGTAGCTCCGATGGAAAAATCTAAAGGAAGAGATGTTGAAATTCCGAGAAATACTTTTGATAATCCACCACTTCCGATAAAATCTTCTGTATAACTATTTTCTTGTCCCTCAAGATAATTATTCGTAATGTCATAATTAATTGTTGAGTATGGAGTTAATCCGAATACAAATCCAATACCTAAATCTCTTTCAATCGGAAATGCCAAATGAAATCCGGAAAATTTAACTTCGGAAAAATTTGCATCGGAATTTCCATCGCTAATTTGTGCAATATTTGTAAATAAATTTACACCTAATTTTGTATTTGTTATAGATTTCCAGGTTGCCGGATTATTTAGGTTAATTAAATTCTCATTTACATGCGCAGTTCCAATTCCACCAAGTGATAATTTGCCCGCGGAGTTATAATGAAATAAGTCGCCCACTCCGTATCTTGTGTAAATTGTTCCACCAGATGCAAATATAAAACTGCTTGTTAAAATCAGTAAAAATAAAATTGACTTATTTTTCATTATTCTTATTTTTTTGTGTAATAAATTGTTAATCTCGGTTTTAATGAATCCACCGTAGAAGTACTGTTAAAAATTCCAACTCGAGAAACACTTCTTAGTTCATCACTCAATTGAAGTTGTAATCCTTGATTTTCATCACCATCAACCCATTTTTGAACAAATAATCTAATATCGCCGGAATATTTATTATTTGATTTTCGTAATGGATATTTTCCAATTTCAGTGCTTAAAGTTGGTTTTTCCAAATCAGTTAAAAATCCTACTGCAATTGTATCAGCATCTATGGTTCCAAATTCTGTATTACTTTCATCAATAAATAAATCTAAAGTTGCTTTATTTATAACAATATTTTCCGGAACTAAGGATAAATCAAAAAGTAATTTTCCTCTTACAGCAAGCGAGCTTTGTAAAATTATATTATCATTTGTATTAGAATAAATTTCTCCTCTGGGAACATGTAAATCTGCACTTGGAATTGCAATTATTGTATCAAAAATTCCTTCTTGTTCAAAAACCATATATAAATAAGGATAATCTTCATCATTATAAGTTGTTAACGCTTGAAAGCCAACTATTCCGGAATTTGAAATTGGTCGCATTAAAATTCCATAATCTGGTGCGTAACTCGAATCGTAAGTTCTTCTAATCCAGCCATCGACTAATTCCGTATTAAGATCAAATTTCATTACAGTATCTGCATAACTATATGTAGAATAATCTAACAAATCTGTGCTTATATTTGCGTAAATTGCATTAAGTGTATCTTGATTTATTGAACTTGGATTCCAGCTTGAATTTATTCTGTGGATAGAAAATTGAAAATTATTGCTATCTCCAATCCAATAAGTTGGTTGAATTTCTACCCAGCATTTTACAAGTTTGGATGAATCTGCTTTAAAAGGATCCATAATAGAATCAGCCGGATTTATATAAAATCCTATTAATACTTCACTCGTTATATTTTTATAATTACCTAATAGAACAGTTGATGAAGAGCCAAATTTTAGCGAATCATATTTATAGGAAGTTAATTGTTGAGTAAATCCACTTGTGTAACTATCAATAACAGTAAAATTTAGTCTGTCTCCATCTGGAACTAAATCAGTTCCTAATGAATTTGGATCATTTGTGCATGACGAAAAATATAAAACTGAAAGTGCAAGGAAAAAATATTTAATTAGTTTGTTCAACAATTTCTCCATTTAAAAATCGTTCAATAAAATCAACAGCATTTTGAAAATTTGAAGCAACAAAGTTGGGCGAATTTTTAGAATTTTTCAACTTATTAATTTCTTCATTGCTTAAAGTATTTTGAATTAGAATTGAAGTTACACCGGAATTGTGCGCACATTCAATATCAACTTCTCTATCGCCAATAAAAAAAGATTTAGATAAATCAATTTCATTTTCGATTGCTGCATTAAAAACCATTTCCGGCGAAGGTTTTCTACATTTCGTTAATTCTTGTGAATCAAAATCCGGATGGAATGGACAAAAATAAAACTTATCAACTTTTGTATTTTGTTCCAATAAAATTTGATTTATTCTTTCGTTCACTTTTTCAACATCGGAATAAGAAATTATACCACTTGTAATTCCCGATTGGTTTGAAATAACAAAAATCTTAAATGAAAAATTATTTTTAAGTCTTTTTATTCCTTCTACAACACCGGGATACAACTTAATTAAATTTGGATTTCCAATATACCCCGAATCATAATTAATTGTTCCATCTCGGTCTAAAAAAACTGCTTTATTTTTCATCAACTATAAAATCTTTTTGTAGAGATCAATATATTCTTTAGAAGATGCAAGCCAAGTGAAATTACTTTTCATTCCGTTTTTCTGTAATTTTAACCAAGATTTTTTATCTTCAGAAAATATTTTAATTGCTTTACTTATAATATTTACTAATGCTTGTTCATTATTTTCAATAAAAACAAAGCCATTTCCGTTTCCAGAATTTTCATCATAATTTTCAACTGTATCAGCCAATCCGCCGGTTTTTCTAACAATCGGAATTGTTCCATACATTAAACTGTACATTTGGTTTAATCCGCAAGGCTCAATTTTGGAAGGCATTAAATACATATCAGATCCGGCTTCTATAAGATGCGCAAGGTTATCGTCAAATCCCAAATAACATGCAAACTTTTCCGGATATTTTGCGGCAGCTTTTTCAAAAAAGGTATGATATTTTTTTTCACCGTTTCCAAGTAAAATAAATTGTGCATTTAAATTCATTAAATCCTTAAATGATTTTTGAACAAGATCAAAACCTTTTGCTTCGTCTAATCTTGAGATCATTCCAATTACCGGTTTATTTTCATCATAAACCAATCCGAATTTTTCTACAAGTAATTTTTTATTTTCTTGTTTCGCTTCAATATTTTTAATTGAATATTTTTTTGGAATTTGTTTATCTTTTTCGGGATTCCAAACATTTAAATCAATTCCATTTAAAATACCATCAATTGAAGCTTCACGAGATTTTAAAACACTAAATAAACCGTCGCTCAATTCTTTATTTGTGCAAATTTCATTTGCAAATGTTTTAGAAACAGTTGTTATTGAATCTGCAAATTGAATACCACATTTAAGAAAACTGAATTTATCATTGTGAAGTAATTCTTTTTCCTTAAAAAATTCTGCAAGACCCGTTTTTTGAATTGTTGATGCTGGAAATTCGCCTTTAAAACCTAAATTGTGAATCGTAAATACACTTCTCACATTATCAAAAATTGGATCTTTTTTGAAAAGTGATTTTAAGTAAATTGGAACAAGTCCTCCTTGCCAATCATTGCAATGAATAATATCTGGAATCCAGCCAAGTTTTGTAATCAAATCAAATATGGATTTTGCAAGAAGAATAAATCTTTCGTCATTATCCTTATACTCTTTCCCGGAAATTGGATCCGCGTACAAACTTCTTCTACTTCCGAAATATTCATCATTATCTAAAAAGTAAAGTTGAACACGAACTTTTGACCCAACCAAAAATGAAGAACGAAGTGAGTAAGTAACTTGTTTTCCCCCAATATCCGTAACTAAATCTTTAAGTCTTACAACTTCGTGAATCTTAAATTTTCTTTCATCAATTGCGCCATATTTGGGCACTAAAATTCTGACTTGATGTCCTAATTCTTGTAATTGTTGAGTTAATGAACTGGAAACATCAGCTAATCCGCCGGTTTTTACAAATGGTACAACTTCGGATGTTACAAAAAGTATTTTATATTTTCTACTTGGGGGCATTGCAAATCCTTAAATTTTTAATCAATAAATTTACAAAATTATTGACTTATTGACAAAAATATTTAATATTGCATGTTTTATTGCAAAATCTAATTCATACCTTAAACTCTGATGAAAACTTTATTTTTTAATCCCACACAAATTATTACCGTTAACACAAACGGAAAAAATTACAAAAGAGGTATTGAATTAAGCGATATTTCAGTTTTGGAAAATTTTTCTATTGTTGCTGAAAATGATTTAATTTCAAAAATAATTCCTACCAAAAAAATTTCTGAATTTAAGTTTGATGAAAAAATTGATCTTACAAATAAAATAATTTTACCCGGATTAGTTGAAGCTCACACACATTTAGTTTTTGCCGGATCAAGAGCTTATGAATTTGGAATGCGATTATCCGGAAAAAGTTATGAAGAAATTGCAAACTCCGGCGGCGGAATAAATTCAACAGTTAAAGCTGTACGAGAATCAAGTTTTGAAGAATTATTAAATTTAGCTAAACCAAAAGTCCAAAATTTTATTGAGCAAGGTGTTACAACTTTAGAAATAAAAAGCGGTTACGGATTAAGTTTTTACGATGAAATAAAAATTCTACAAGTTATAAAAGAATTAAATTCAATATTCCCAATTGATATAAAAGCTACCTTTTTAGGCGCTCATACATTTCCTCCGGAATATAAAAATGACCAGAATCAGTATATAAAAATTCTTACAAAAGAAATTATTCCGTTTATCGCAAAAAATAATCTTGCAAATTCTTGTGATGCATTTTGTGAAAAAACAGCTTTTTCACCAACTCAAGTTGAAGAAATTTTTACCTACGCAAAAGAGAATAATTTAGATGTAAAATTGCATACAGATCAATTTAATTCAATTGGCGGAATTGAAACTGGTCTAAAATTTAATGCACAAAGTTTAGATCATCTTGAAGTTATTGATGACAACGGAATTGAAAAAATTTCGAAAAGTAATTCTGTTGCGGTTTTGCTCCCGGGAATTTCATTTTCGTTAAATTATCAATTTGCACCGGCAAGAAAATTAATTGAGAAAAATGCAATCGTTTCGCTGGCTACTGATTTTAATCCCGGTTCTTCTCACATAAATAATATTAGTTTAATTTGGGGATTAGCCGCTTTAAAGATGCAAATGAAAATTGAAGAAATAATTTCTGCATACACAATAAATTCAGCAAAAGCACTCTCTCTTTCAGATAAAATTGGAAGTATTGAAATTGGCAAAAGTGCAGATTTTGCAGTTTTCGAAACATCAAATTATAATAATTTAATTTATTTCATCGGACAAAATTTGTGCTCCATGGTTATTAAAAACGGCAAAGTTATTTATGAAAAAAAATCTTAATAAATTTTTTGTAATAAATTTTCTTACAATTTTAATTTGGAGTTGTTCTACGGAAATTCCTCAAAAAGAAGAAGTTTCCATTCCGGAAAAACAAATAAAAAAAAATACCCTAATTCAAATTTCCCCAAAAGTTGAAAATGAATTTCAGCTAGGAATTGATGTTCTAAAAGAAAATAACTTTGATATTCTTCAAAATAAAAGAGTTGGATTGATAACAAATCAAACCGGAGTTGATAAAAATTTAAAATCCACAATCGATATTTTGTACGAAGCAAAAAATGTAAATCTTGTTTCATTATTTTCACCGGAACATGGAGTTCGTGGAAATATTGAAGGCGGAGAAAATATAGAAAATAATATCGATCAAAAAACAAAACTTCCCGTTTATTCTTTGTATGGAAAAACTCAAAAACCAACAAAAAAAATGCTTTCGGGAATTGATATTTTAGTTTATGATATTCAAGATATTGGTGTTAGATCTTATACATTTATTTCTACATTAGGTTTTGCAATTGAAGCCGCTTCTGAAAATAATATTGAATTTGTAATTTTGGATAGACCAAATCCTTTAGGTGGAATTAGAGTTGAAGGAAATATATTAGAAAGTGAATTCAAGTCGTTTATCAGCCAATTCCCTATTCCATACATTTATGGTTTAACTTGCGGGGAACTTGCAAATCTGCTTATTTCGGAAAAAATGATTTCTACAAAATCTAATTATAATGTAAAAGTTGTTAAAATGGAAAATTGGAAAAGAAACATGACTTTTTCCGATACAAAATTAAATTGGGTTCCAACTTCTCCGCATATTCCAAATTTTGAAACAACTTATTTTTATCCTATGACGGGAATTTTGGGTGAATTAAGAAATGCAATTTCAATCGGAGTTGGTTATACTTTGCCATTTCAAATTGTTGGTACGGAATGGATAGATGCAAATTTATTTTCGGATGAATTGAATAGTTTGAAAATTCCGGGTTTATATTTTAGACCAATTTCTTTCAAACCATTTTACGGTTTTGGAAAAGGTAAAAATTTAAATGGAGTTCAAATTCATATTATAAATTTTGATTCCGTTAAACTAGTTTCTACTCAATTCTATATTATTAAAGCTTTACAAAAATTATATCCAAAAAAAGATTTGTTTAAACTATCAGATGTAAGCGAAATCAATATGTTTAATAATGCAGTTGGAAGTGATAAAATTCAAAAAATGATTCAAAATAATACTGAAATCAATGAAATACTTGATTTTTTAAACAAAGATGTGGAAAATTTCAGAAATCTTTCTTCAAAATATTACCTCTATCATTAAATTTTTTTTGCAAAAACTAAAATAATACTACATATTTGTTGTAAATCACATTTTCAAGGTAAATGTCCTACTTATTTGTATCAAAAATTCATTCAATTTAAGAGGATAACAAAAAATGAAAAAACTAACAACGTTAATACTAAGCTTACTTTTTGTGAGTTTGAGTTTCGCACAATCCAATTCAATAACATATAAATTTTCTGTAGAAGGTTGCGGAGATATTCCTGAATTGGAAATTTTTAGAGGAATAATGTTTGAAGGAGATAATATTGAATTTGAACCTTATACTTTTCCACAAGGAAATCCTGAATCCCAATTTTTCTATGATTTAATGGTCGGTGGAAATTTAGGTTTCCCTTTAAATAGCTTAAATGAAAATATCAGCATAAACATTGTTTTAAAAGGTTTATGTGATCTTGATTTAGCAAATTTACCAACAAACGAAGAAATTCTTGAGTTACTTTTTTTAGAAATTACAGTTAACGGAGCTGCAAGTGGAGTTCATGCGGAAAATGAATATTACAATTTAGCAAATGGACAAGAAGCATATTTAAAATTGCCAGCAAGCAAAATTATTCCATTCTTAAATTTCTTAAGATATTCAATTGATGATTTTACTCCATTTTATGTAGATCAAAATTCTGAAGTTGACTTAAACGGAATTAGAAAAGTTGTTGATAATAATTTTGTATCAATTTATTTACAGCATTTTTCAACAATAGGCGTTGGATTTAAAGTTGAAGTAGTAGATACTACTGATGATGACGATTCCGATTCAACTGATACTACAGACACAACCGATACAACTACTGATGTTGATGTTATTTCAAATACACCAAATGTTTATAACTTAGGTCAAAATTACCCAAATCCATTTAACCCAAGCACAACAATTAGCTATACTTTACCTCAATCTGGATTTACAAAATTATCAGTGTATAATTCTTTAGGAGAAGTTATTCAAACATTGGTTAATGAAAATCAATCAGCTGGAAAATACAATATAAATTTTAATGCAAGTAATCTAACTTCCGGAATGTATTTTTACACAATTTCAAGCGGTAATTTTACGCAAACAAATAAAATGATTTTAATGAAGTAAAAACTTTTATAATTGAGTTTTAAGAAGCTGTTCCGAATGAATGTTATCCTTTCGGAGCAGCTTTTTTAATTTTTGCTTGCCAATTTGTTATTTATGCGAGGATAAATTATTAATTTTTGCCCAACTTTAATTACGTTACCTTTTATTTTATTCCAACTTCTGATTTCACTTGCTTTCACATTATAACTTTCTGCAATGTGACCTAAAGTTTCTCCCCTTTTAACACTGTGAATAATTTGTTCATCATTATTTTTTTCTGCAATCTCAACACTATTATTCAAATTTGAGGATTGACCAATGCTCAATTTCTGTCCGGGATGTATTTTATCGTTTTTAAGATTATTCCAATTTTTCAGATCTACAATACTTACTTTATTTCTTGATGCTATTTTTCCGATTGTATCACCTTTTTTTACAGTATATATTTTAGTTTCAGCAATCTGAGAATCTTCAACATCAACATTTTTTGTATGAATTTTTAAAGTTACTCCAGCATTCAATCTATTTGAACTAAGTTTGTTCCATTTTCTTAAATTTATTGTACTTACTCTAAATTTCTCAGCAATTTCACTTAATGTGTCGCCCTTTTTAACTTTATATTTAATTGTATTTGTTTTTTCTGAAGTTGTGGAAATATTATTATCTGCAACAAGAGTTGTTGAATTTCCGGTAAATATTTTTAATTTTCTGCCTTTGAAAATTCTGTTACTGCGGAGATTATTCCACTTTTTAATTTTAGATGTTGTTGTACCATATCTTGAAGCAATTGAACCAAGCGTTTCGCCACTTCTAATTCTATGTGTAATCCATTCTTCTCCAGTTGAGGAAGATAACTGACGCAATTTTTCAGTTTTGGATAAGCTATTTATTTTTGATAAATCAGCAACTCTTTCTTTTGGAACATAAAGTTTTAGAGTTTGCCCAACATGAATTGTTGTAGTATAAGGTAAATTATTCCAGTTTCTAATATCAGAAACTCTTAATTCAAAAAGATCACTTAAATCTGTTAAATTATCTCCACTTTTTACAACATACTCAATTAACTCACTATCTTCCGGAATTATTATTGTTGCCGAATCATTTGAAGCTCGATAAAGTTGCATAAATTTTTCATCATCCGGATTATGATTGTGAACCATTTTATATGGAGCTTGTCCATTATTTAAAGATTCTGAATTTCCATTTTCTTCAACCGCGGAAGCAATATCTGTATTTGAAAAATTATCTGAACTGGTATATTTTGTTACGGGAATTTTCAATTTAATATTGGGATAAATTCTTGAATTTGTGGAAATTTTATTAAATCTTGCTAGTTGAGCAATTCCAACACCATATTTATCAGCAATTTGGGATAAAGTTTCTCCTTTTTTAACATTATGCACAACATATTGAAGTTTTGCATCTTTCGGAACTGATCCTAAATTATTAACAAATTGTTCATAATTTTTCTTAGGAATTTTTAGATCATATCCGCCGGGATAATTTGGCGGAGTATTATGTTGTATTAGTTCCGGATTTAAATTTTTCATTTCCTCCAAAGTAATTCCGGCACTTTTTGCTAAAACTGATAAATCAATTGCTTCGTGAATTTTATGTGTTACATATTCAATAGGACTTTCATAAACAACATCAGTAAATCCATATTTTTCAGGCTGACTTGCAATTAAAGTTACAGCAATATATTGTGGAACATAATTTCTTGTTTCTTTTGGTAAGTATTTTTTAATTTCCCAAAAATTTTTAGAACCAGCTCTTTTAATTGCTCTTGTAACTCTTCCTTCTCCACTATTATAAGAAGCAATTGCCAAATACCAATCATTTAAAGAAATGTAAAGATCCCTTAAATGTCTTGCTGCTGCACGCGTAGATTTTTCGGGATCACGTCTTTCATCAACATAAAAATCAACATTTAAATCATAAAGTCTACCGGTTCCTTTTACAAATTGCCAAAGTCCAACCGCTCTTGCCCAAGATTGCGCATTTGGTTTTAAACCACTTTCCATCAAACTTAAGAAAATTAGTTGTGTAGGAACTTTTTCTTCAGCAAATATTCTTGCCATCATAGGAAAATAAAAACCGGTGCGCTGAAGCCAATACGTCATATGTTTTCTACCTTTTCCGGTAAAATATTCAATATATTGTTCAACATTGCTGTTAATTTCTAATGGAAAATCCCCAATAACTATTACAGATTCATTTGTAATTTCTTCTTCAACTTCGGAAACATTTAATTCCGGTAAATTATTATTCAACCATTCTTCAACAGCGTAAGTTGGAGAATTATCCGGAAGTTTCTCAAAACTTGCAATGTATGAATTATAATCATCTAAAATTGATTTTTCTAATTCAAGGTATGCTTCATTTTCTTCAATATTTGGAAAATAACTCAATTCATTAATTATTGTCATTGCAGAATCAAATGAAAAAAGCGCTTCAGATTCCAACCCAAGTGTTTTTTCCGTTAGTGCATCAACATATTTTTGACGTGCATTTTCCAAACTTTCATTTATCACAGCATCAGTTCTAATTACAGCAGAAATGCTATCTTGTTGTGGTTTGTTATTTTGGGAGTTAAATGACGAGCACGAATTGAGAATTATTAGTGTACCAGTTACTAAAAGAGCAAATTTTCTAATCACGATTATCCTATAATTAAATGTTGCAAGTTATAAGATTATAGAGTTTTTTTCAAGTCGAATATAAAATAAATTTGTTAAAGTATTATATTACATATACTTTTCTTATAAAATATCAATATATTTCAACTCAAATTCTTATACAAAAACTTAATTTATATATCGGTATGAATCTAAAATACTTTACCATACTTTTTTATTTTATATTCAATATTCAAATAATTTCTCAAATAAATAATTTTGAGCTTTTACCACATGGTTTACATTTTTTACCAATAAAAGCAAATAACGAAGAAGCAAGAATTGGTATTTTGTATTATCCCAAAAATGGAAATTTAAAAGTTGATATTGGAAATAATATTGATCTAATAGCTTTTTATTTTCCAAATTCTAAATTGACATTTTCAATTGAATTTATGGCTTATGCTCTTTCAACAAATTATGCAGAAAAAAGATTGCAAATTGATGCTTTGGATGGTTTTTTCGGTGGGAATATGGCATTTTCTAAAAATTATGAAAACGGAAAATTAATTTCTCGATTTAGGATAATTCATAACAGTGCTCATCTTGTTGATGGACATTTTGATTCGGATAAAAATCAGTGGATGAATAACGATAAACCAATTCCCTTTACTAAAGATTTTGGTGAATTATTACTTGGATATCAATTCCTTGAAAATTTTGGCACTTTAAGAACATATTCCGCCATTTCTTATTCAACTTTAATTAGACCTAAAATTTTGGAAAAGTGGAATTCTTATTTCGGATTTGAAATTTCATCAAATAAAATTTTAGACAAATTTCTTGAAAAAGATTTAAATATTTTTTTTGCAACTCATTTTAGTTTAGAAGGAAATCCGAAATATCAATTAAATTATAATAATTTATTGGGTGCAAAATTCGGCATTTGGGATGAAAAAGGGATTGTTTTTTATCTTTCTTATTTTTATGGTTCAAACCCATTCAGCGAATATTATTCGAACAGGGTTAGCCAATTTGGAATTGGATTTTATATTGACTTTTTTTGATAGTTTTTTTAAAGATTCTAACTTTTAAAAAAATGCCATCTTTTAATATTAAGTACTAATCTGTAAGAAATTTATAAATCAAATATCCAAAATTAATTTGAAGTGCACCAAGAGCAACACCGCTGTAAATATCTAAGCCATTTGTTTTATTCAAATATTTTGTATCACCGGTAATTTTATATTTATCATAATTTTTATCTGATTCGTTTTTCAAATAAGCAGCGGTTGCACCAAAAGCAATTGCACTTCCAACAACAATGTAAAATAAATCGGATTCAACAAAACTTTCCCTTTGTTTTTTTATTGATATTGGGAGTGAATAATTTTTTAAATTTTTCATTTCAGTATTCAAACTCAAATCCCAATTACGCAAAGGCAGTATTTTTATTAAAGGATTATTATCAACATGAATTTTGATTTTTTCATCTAATAATTTTTGCGTGGAGATATTTAAATTCACTTCAACAGAATCTTGCGAAAAAATATTTATTGAACTTAGAATAAATATTAAAAAAATAATTTTCAGCATTTAGTTTTCCTTTACCGAAAAACAAAAAACATCATCTTTATCAATTCCAAAAAGTATTTTATTTTTTACGTAAAAAGGTGAAGTTCTGCATCTTCCTTCAAATTGAATTTTATCTAAAATTTCCCCAGATGATTTATCAAAAATATCAACGTCCATATTCATATTTGGCTGAACTAAAATATTTTCAAAAACAAGCGGAGTTGTATTAATTAAACCGTCAGTTTCGTTCTTCCAATTCAAACTTCCGTTTTGCAAATTTATTGAATAGAAATCTCCATTTAAATTTCCAATAAATAAAGACTTGGAATCAATTGCCGGAACAGTTTTTATTTTATAATTTGTTTCAAATTTCCAATTTATATTTGCTGACATTTTATTTATTGAAAACACATTTCCATTTTCATCACCAAAAAATATTGAAGTTTCATTCAAAGTAATTCCGCTTTGAACTTCTTCGCAAATTTTAATTTTATAATTTATTTTTCCATCAGTTAGTTTAATAGAATATAAATTTCCGGAAATAGAACAAGCAAATAAATTTTCCTCGTCAGCTGCTGGGTCAGAAAAAAATTTTTCCTTTAAATTTATTTCCCATTCTTTTATTCCCATTCTAGAAAATTTATAAAGTTTACCAAAATTTGTAAGTACAAAAATTTTCTCATTCTCAAAAATTAATTCATTTGTAATTTTTCCTTCAATTTTAACTTCACGAAATTCCTTTGCATTTCTCAAATCGTAAACTATCAACGATGAATAATTTTCTTTTTCTTCATTCACAATAAAAATTAAATTCGTTTTATCAATAATTGGAGTTTGTTCAATTGAACCTTTATATTTTATTTCTCCGAGTTTTTTTCCATTATTTAAATTTAGAGCAGCAATTCTTCCTCCCAAATCAGAAACAAATAAAATAGAATCAAAAGATGTAAAAGGATAATTTGAATAACTACCGTAAGTACTTTTATCCCAAATGGGTTCTTTTAATATTTCAACATTTTTTTGATAATAAAAATTTCTATGAGAATAATTTCCATACTGAGAAATTTTTTCAGAGTTCTCATTTAATTTGCTGAATTGAATTGCTCTTGCACAACCTAAAGTTGCAATAATTAAAGAAAATATTAAAATATAATTTCTCAAAAATCCCACCCAAAAAAGAATTGATAGAAGAAACTTTTCTGAAATGCCGAAAAATTATTTTCAATTTTTTTCCCAACATCATAACGAAAAGTTATTGCACCAAGGAAATTAAATCGCAATCCAATTCCAACACTCCCTATAGTATTTTCATATTTTTCATCCCAGGCACTTCCCGCATCAATAAAAGCAGCACCTTTAATTCCGGCAAAACCCAAACCTACAAAAGGAAATTTTATAAAAAATTGATCGATTAGCGGATATCTAAATTCAATAGATGAAAGCCACATTTTTTCTCCGCGAATTCTAAATCTTGGCCATCCTCTTAAATCCCAACTTCCGCCAGCAATATAACGACGAGCATCTTTTCCTTCATTGTAAAATATTGATGCACGTGTTGCCAAAGTAATTCTATTATGAAGTCTAAAATAATTTCTATAATCTGCAATTAACGAATAAAAATTAGAATTACTATATTTTATATCTGTTGTGTAACCTAATAAAAGTCTGAATCTTGAGCCATCTACCGGACCGGTATTTCCCCAAAGCGTGTTATCATGAATAAAAGAAATTGTATTTGATAATAAAAGTGCTTTTCTTGGTAACAAATCTATTGATATTTCTCTATCGGAATTTGAAATTGTAGTACTTGTTTCAATTCTTTGAAACGAAGATAACGGATACAAAAGCGAAATATATCCACCGAAACTTCTTTCGTAAAAAAAGCTGTCGCTTTCTCTAATATCATATCGTCTTCCGGTATGATGAAATATTCCGTAACCGAAATTTGTTCTTCCTCCGGTGTTTACACGACTAATTGCTACATTTATATTTTTGAAAAAATCACTTTGAATTTCTGCGGAATTGTAAATCATGAAATAATATCTATCATCACCTAATAAATCACTTAGTGAAAAAATTGCACCTCCGCGAGTTCCGTAAATTGGATCAGTAGATATTTGACTGAAAGCATAATCCAATGAATATTGATTTTCATAATGTAATTTATCGGTCTCAGAATTAATTACAATTTTTTCCGGCTGCCACGGAGTTTTAATTTCATCAAATGCAAAATTTTTAACAAATAAATTTGTGTCGGGAATTTCATGAAGATTAAGTGAAAAAAATTGAAATGAAAATTTTTCAAATGTTGAAGTAATCAATTCATTTGAATCAACAAAATCATACTCAAAAATACTTGTTAAAAATCTTGTCTTTTGAGTCATATTTTTTGGTTCATTATTTTCATCAAAATTAATTTGCCAAAGATTTTTCACGCCATCATTATCTGCGAGGCAAAATAGTGATGAATAATCCGGAGAGAATTTTGGACTTGTTAAATCTGCATTTGAATATGTAAGATATTTAACTTCACCGGAATTAATATCTATCTCAAACAAATTATTTTTCTGCTGATAAATTCCGCTTGTTCTATCTGAAGAAAAAATTATTTTGGAATTATCAGAATTGTAAATTGGATCTCTATCTGAATAAAAATCGTTTGTAAATCTTTTTAAATTTCCGCTAATAATATCTAATTCATAAATATCTATGTACCCTTTTCTATCTGCTGCGTGAAATAGAATTTTATTTCCAGATGATTCGAAGCTTGGTGATTCAATAGTTAATAATTCATTAAATACAAAATGTTTTAAAATTTCATTTTTTTCTGTATCAAAAAGATGAAGCGCATCTGTTGCTCCGGCTTTTGTTACAAATGCCAAAATTCCTTTTGAGGAAATTGTCATAGATGGTTTTAACAAATGAAAAGTTTCAAAGATAACTTCTTTTTCTCCTTCTAAAATTTGTTCCGGCTCAGCAAAATCAATAGAATCGGGATTATATTTCATTTTATAAATTGAAGAATAACCGTTTCTATTTCCAACAAAATAAATTTGTTTACCATTTCCATTTTCATAATAATTCGGAGAAAAATTATAACCTTCAAAAGTTATTTTTTTTGATTCAATAAAATGTGGAGTTTTATTTTCGTAAAGTGGATAATATTGTTGCTTTAAGTAATACTGCCAGTCTTCATCAATTTTTTCAAATCTTTCACCTATTGTAAATTCAATTACATCTTCAAAATTTTTAAATCGCCAGAAATTCTCCAAGAACTGCAAAATTTTATCTTCACCATATTTTTTGCTTACAAATTCTAAAAAATTTTGACCTTCTTTGTACATTAAAAAACTTCCGTAAATTCTATACATATCTTTCAACGGTGCAAAAAAATTATTCAATACTGCATCTCGCATAATCATTTCAGCTTGTGTATCCCAGTGGTAAGACCAATATTCCGCAATTCCTTCAACAAACCACAAAGGCGGATAACTATCCCCAATTACTCTATGATCTTTTATAACATTCATCACTTTACTTGTCATAAAAACATGAACTAATTCATGTCTTATTACATGTCTAAATTGCTCAAGAGAAGTTAAATATGGAATTACAACTCTTCCTTTCATAAACTCAAAAAAGCCGCCAACTCCTTCCGGAATAAAATTGGGGATTGTATTTGTCTGTTGAAAATGATTGTGAGTATTATAAAATATAAGTGGAATTTTTTTAATCATTACATGATTAAATTTTATTTTCAAATCATCATAAGCTTCCTCGGCATAAGCAGCGCCAATTTCAGCCATTTCCTCAAAATCATCGTAGTAGTAAATATCAAAATGATCAGTTTTGATAACTTTCCAATCAAAATCCTCGTAGTGAACTTTATTTCTTCCAAAAAAGTAAAGCTGTGCGTTAACACAAATTGAAGAAAAAATAAAAATTAGAAATGTAACTTTGAGAAATAAATTTTTTAAGATTTGCATTCCAGATTCGAGATTAATATTTGTTCTTTAAGTTTTAATTTTATAAAAATATTTATTACTCGAAGTGCAATAAATTATCACCAAAATTTTTTAGAATACATTTTCAAGTTCATCTGAAAAGTGTAATTTAAAATAATCTTGAAGTTTTATACTAATTTCTTTTTCAGTTTTTAGCTTTAGACATTCCTCAGCTAATAATTTTGCATCAGAAAAGTTTATTGATCTTATTATTTTTTTAATATGAGGAATTGTCGATGCTGAAACACTAAGCGAATCCAAACCCATTCCAACCAATAATGGAGTTGCTAAAATATCAGCTGCCATTTCTCCGCAAATGCTAACTTTTGCAGAATTAAGTTTACTGGCGTGAATGATTTTGTATAGTACCCGGATTACAGCTGGATGAAATTCTTGATACAGTGAAGAAACAATTTCATTCCCTCTATCAACCGCTAATAAGTATTGAATTAAATCATTTGTGCCGATACTGATAAAATCAACTTCTGCTGCAAATTCCTCAGCCATTACTGCTGCAGATGGAACTTCAACCATAATTCCAAATTTTATTTTTTTATCAAATTCTTTACCTTCGTTTTTAAGTTCTATTTTGCAAACTTCCAAAATTTCTTTTGTTCTTTTTATTTCATGAATTGAAGTAACCATCGGAATCATGAATTTTATATTTTTATGAATGCTTGCTCTTAACAAAGCTCTGATTTGGGTCTTTAGAAGATTTTCATTGTCAAGCAAAAATCTGATTCCACGCCAACCTAAAAAGGGATTTGGCTCTTTAACATCAACGGGAAAAACTTTATCGCCTCCAATATCAAAAACTCTAATAATTACAATATTTGGATATATTTTTTCTGCCAATTCTTTATAAATTTTATATTGTTTATTTTCATCCGGAAATTCATCTGCCAAATTAAAAATTTGTTCTGTTCTAACTAAACCAACACCTTCAGCACCGTTTCTAAAAATAAATTCTAATTCTTCAACAATATCTAAATTTGCACGTAAAATTATTTTTTTTCCGTCCTTAGTTATTGCTGGTTTATCAGACAATTTAGCCAAACCAGAATCAAACTCTGCTAATCTTTTACATTTTTCTTCGTAATAATTTAACTGTTCTTCAGTAGGATTTATTATTACTTCACCGTGAACACCATCAATTATTATTTTATCGCCATTATTAATTTTTGTTGTTGCATCATGAATTCCTAAGACAGCCGGAATGTTTAAGCTTCTGGCTACAATTGCTGCATGACTTGTTAATCCGCCAAAATTTGTAATATATCCTTTTACATTTTCCCTGGAAAATAAAACTGTATCCGCCGGAGTAATACTATTTGTTACAACAATTACATCTTTTTCAATTCTTGAAATCCATTTTTTCTTTTTAATATTTCTGATAATTCGATTTTTTATATCTTCAATATCTTGCGATCTTTCCTTCATGTAAGATTCTTCTGATAAAGCAAGTATTTTTTGATATTTCGAAAACTCCGCATCAACAATAAATATTGGCGAACGTTTTTCTTTTTTAATTCTATCTTTAATATTTTGAATTAAAACTGGATCATCAAGAATCATCATCTGAGCTTCAAAAATTCCGGCTCTGTTTTCACCCATTTTATCCACAGCAAGTGTAAAGATTTTGTTTAATTCTTTTTTGGATTTGTTGAGAGATTTTTCAAAATTTTCAATTGCATCTTCTACATTAGAAATTTGCTCATCGTCTATTGTTTCAATTTCTTTTTTATAAATAAAAGCAGTAGCAATTGAAATTCCCGGTGCGGCGGCAATTCCTTTAAGAATATTTTCACTCATAGTTCATCAAAGCCTCTATTAAAGTAATCAATAATTGCATCACAAGCTTCTTGTTCATCTTCTCCATCAAATGATAAAACAAGAGTTGATCCTTTTTCTGCAGCCAAAGTCATAACGCCAATAATACTTTTACCGTTTATGTTCATTCCATCTTTATAAATAAAAAATTCACTTTTAAACTTTGCTGCTATTTTTACAATTGTTGCAGCGGGTCTTGTATGAAGTCCGGCATTATTTATAATTTCAACTGTTTTTTCAATCATTATTTTTTTCTATCAGTAAGTGAATTTGCCAGCCATTGCAATGTAATTTTAGCATTTTCATTTTTAATATTTTTTAATTGTTTTAACGCAAGAGATGTATATTTTTTAACTTCGTTGGAAGCATCTTCAATAACTCCCAATTCTTGATAAAGATTTTTGTAAATTAAAACTTCACTTTGCTTAATTCCTTTTTCATCAATTACTTTTTGGATAAGTTTTAAATTATTTCCTTTTGCTTTTTCCAATGCATTTAAAAGTAAATATGTTTTTTTTCCTTCTATTAAATCGCCGCCAATTTTTTTTCCAAACTCTATTTCATCAGCAACAATATCAAGCAAGTCATCTTGAATTTGAAATGCTAATCCCAAATATTTTCCAAAATTTCTAAGCGAATTAATTTCTGCGGTACTTCCGCCTCCAAGTTTTGCTCCAATTGAGCAGCATGTTTCAGCAAGTGCAGCAGTCTTTTTACTAATCATAACTAAATATTCTTCAATAGAAACTTTTCGTCTTAATTCAAAATCCTTATCTAAACTTTGACCCTCACAAACTTCAATCAAACCATAAGTAAAATCTTCAACGGCACTTATACCATTTTTTTTGCAATCTTTCAAAAGTGATTTATAAGCAATTGCCATTAAATTATCTCCGGCAAGTATTGCTGTATTAACATCATATTTTATGTGTAAAGTTTCTCGCCCACGACGTTTATCTGCATTATCCATAATATCATCATGCACCAAAGTAAAATTGTGAAACAATTCAACTGCAACTGCGGCATTCAAAACTGAGGTTGAATTTGCATTAACTGCATTGGCGGATAAAATTACCAGAAACGGTCTCAATCTTTTTCCGCCGCTTTTTATTATATAGTCACAAGGTTCATAAAGTGATTTTGGGAATTTACCTTCAGCAGTTTTAAAATATTTTTTTTCAAATTTGATGATTTCTTCTTGGTAATATTTAGCGGGATTGAATTTCATTCAAACAAATCCATGTTTGTTATTTATTAAATAAATATATAAATATTTATTATAATTTCCTTTATTGCCTCAAATAAAATTTTTAAGAATTATCAATTTGATTGTCAATTACTAATTTCTCTGAAATAGAATTTTTTAGTTAAGGATAAACATATATTTTTTTGATGTTTAATTTTAGCTAATTTAGTTGGAAACAAATAAAATTTCGAAGGTGTAACTTGAAAAAACCGCAATTAAGCTTCTGGCAAATTTGGAATATGAGTTTTGGATTTTTAGGAATTCAATTTGGCTTCGCTTTGCAAAATGCAAATGTGAGCAGAATTTTTGAAACTCTTGGTGCAAACATTGATGAAATTCCGATTTTATGGATTGCAGCTCCGGTTACCGGATTAATTATTCAGCCGATTATAGGTCACATGAGTGATAACACTTGGGGCAAACTTGGGAGACGACGACCATATTTTTTGGTTGGTGCAATTTTAGCTTCGTTGGCTTTATTTATAATGCCAAATTCACCAATATTATGGTTTGCTGCCGGAATGCTTTGGATAATGGATGCATCAATAAATGTTTCAATGGAACCTTTCAGAGCTTTTGTCGGCGATATGCTTCCTTCAGAACAGCGAACAACCGGATTTTCCATGCAAAGTTTTTTTATTGGTACTGGGGCAATTGTTGCATCTGCACTTCCTTATATTATGACAAATTGGCTTGGAATTTCTAACACTGCTCCAACCGGCGAAATTCCAGACTCAGTAAAATTTTCGTTTTATATCGGCGGTACAGTTTTTTTTCTCGCTGTACTATGGACAGTCTTAAAATCAAACGAATATTCTCCGGAAGAATTAAAATTGTATTCGGAAGAAACTTCTATAAAATCCAGTAGAAATAATCTAGAAAAATCTTTAAATGTTAATTCATCTTTCTTATATAAAAATGGTTTTGTGTGGACAATTGCCGGAGTAATTTTACTTATCGTTTTTGCAAATTTCATCTACATTGATTTAGGTTTATATGTTTTATTTGGTGGAGTTTCTGCTTTTGGATTATTACAAATTTTAGCCGGACGTTTTGCTAAAAACAAATCTAAATCCGGATTGCTTTCCATAATTAATGATTTATACAACATGCCAAAAACCATGAAACAACTTTCCTATGTTCAATTTTTTTCATGGTTTGCACTTTTTGCAATGTGGATTTACACAACACCAGCAGTAACAAGACACATTTACGGAGCAGCTGATACTTCATCAGAATTATATAACGAAGGCGCAGATTGGGTAGGAATTTTAATGGCAGTTTATAATGGATTTGCTGCAATTATGGCATTTGCAATTATGTGGATGGCGAAAAAAACTTCGCGAAAAACAGTACATCTTATTAGCTTAATTATTGGAGGATTAAGTTTGGCTTCGTTCTACTTTATTAAAGATCCAAATTTATTACTAATTTCTGAACTTGGAATTGGATTAGCTTGGGCTTCAATTTTGGCAATGCCATACGCTATTTTAACCGGTTCGCTTCCAGCCGAAAAAATGGGAGTTTACATGGGAATTTTTAATTTCTTTATTGTAATTCCTCAAATTACAGCTGCAGCAATTTTGGGATTTTTTGTAAAAAATCTTTTTGATAATCATGCAATTTATGCATTAATTCTTGGTGGAATTTCAATGATTATTGCCGGATTATTAGTTCTGTTTGTCGATGATATTGATTAAGATATTCTTGAATTCGTGGCAACATAAGGAATAAAAATTATGTCGGATTCTTTCAATCGAAGAGAATTTATAAAAAAAATTTCTGTTACAAGTGCTTCATTAGCTTTTATAAATCCGCTAAACTCAAACTTTTTTAGCAGTGAAAATCCGCAAATTAGTAATAATTTTTTCTCAATTTATTTTGATGAAAAAACCGGAAGATTTAATATTCATCAAAATTATGGTGAATTCTCCATTTCGAATGCAACAGTTAGAGCGAATTTAAATTTTGGTAAAATTTCAATTTCGCAGAAAAATTATTCTCACATTTTATCTACAAAAAACATTGATGATAAACTTGGCAAAGGAAAAAAGTTAGAAGTTTATTCAAAAGATTTAAATGGTGAATTAGATTTTCAAACTTCGTTTTCACTTTATGAAAATTGGAATAACATAATTATTGAAGCTAAGTGCAAAAATGTTTCTTCCAAAAATTTCAATATAAAAAGTATTGAGCCAATATGTGCAATTGAAGAAATTGGAAGTTCACTTTCTTGGATTAACACAAGCAAAGTTTTAACAAACGGTGCAATGTATTACGATGCCGGAATGATTCACGAATTTGGAAAACCTTACAAAGAGCCAACGCCGTATGGTCCAACTAAAGGTGGTAAAATTTCTTCGGAATTTAATTATCCGGCTGATCATCGGGTAAGAAGTTGGTGGAATGTTGGATTTTTCCGTGGATATGATAAAGAGGGGTTAGTCTGCGGATTTGTTGATAACCATACCGGGCTTGGCGAAATCGTTGTTTCAAAATATTCACAAAATAATATTTCAATATATACAGAATCAGTTTTTGCACCAGGAACAATTTTAAAAACCGGTAAAGAAATTTCTTCAAATCGTTTCATGATAAATATTTCTCAAAATCCATATACAGCTTTAGAAGATTTTGCAAAAGTAACGGGAATTTTAAATTCTGTAAGAACAAATTCCACAATTAACGGCTGGTGCAATTGGTTCTATACTTATGAACATATTACGGAAGATGAGGTTGTATGCAACGCAGAATTTGTTTCTAAAAATTTGAAGCAATACGGTTTAGAATATATTCAGATTGATGAAGGCTTTCAACGTTATCATGGCGATTGGGAAGGAAATACAAAATTTCCTCATGGAATGAAATGGCTTGCAGAAAAGATAAAATATTATGGATTAAAACCTGGGCTTTGGATTGCACCGTATTTGGTATCGGAACCGGTAGAAATTTTTCAGAAAAATCAAGATTGGTTTTTGAAAGATAAAAATGGAAATTTTCTTCGAGTTGGACCTTGGCCAAGTTTAGATACAGATTGGGCAAAGAATGAAAACCCAAAACGTTATTGTTTGGATATTACACATCCGGAGGCGGAGAAATGGTTTTATAATTTATTTGATAAAATTGGAAATGTTTGGGGTTATGAAATGATTAAAATTGATTTTGTTGCATGGTCAATTTTCTCTGCACATCATTTCAATGATTTAACAGCAACACCAGCACAAGTTTACCGAAAAGGTTTTGAAATTATTAGAAATGCAATTGGAAATGAAATACATATAAATGATTGCGGTCCGGGAAATGTTTCTGTCGGATTTATTGATAGTATGCGCATCGAACTTGATCAAAATTATGGTTATTCAAAAGCTGCTTGGCAGCAATATTTTTTGGATTCTTCAAGCAGTGCACCGGCTGCTGCAAAGAGATATTATTTTCATAAAAATGCTTGGGTAAATGATGCTGATCATATTTGCATTAATCACTTATCAATTCCACAAGCTCAAGCTGCCGCAACAATAATTGGATTAAGCGGCGGAAATATAATTTCCGGTGATCGACTTTCAGATTTGGATTTTTCTCGTTTAGAAATTCTAAAAAAAATTCTTCCGCAATTTGGAGAAGCTGCAAAACCGGTTGATTTATTTGATTCGGATAAACAAAATATTTTTATCACTAAAATTAAAAAATCATTTGCTGAGTGGAATGTAGTAGGAATTTTTAATCCAACAGAAGATTTAATAGAAAAGGAAATTACATTTGAAAGACTTTGGTTAAATCCCAAAACAATTTATTTAGGTTATGATTTTTGGATGGAAAAATTTGTCGGTGAAATTTCAAATTCATTAAAAATTAAATTGCTTCCGCAAAGTGTAACATTGTTATCACTTCATGAAAAAACCGGAAATCCGCAATTCATTTCTACAGATCGGCATATTTTGCAAGGTGCTCACGAAGTAGAAAATATTTTTTGGAGTTCTGAAAAAAATACAATTTCCGGTACTTCATTAGGAATTTTAAAAACGTCACACAATGTTGCAATTTATATTCCGGGTGGACAAAATTGGGTGCAAGGAAGAAATTCAATTCATCATGATTTTGAAAATTATTCACTCAAATTCATGGATGATAATATTGTCCGAGTTCATGTAAAATTTGAAAAAAGTGAAAAAGTAAATTGGGAAATTAATTTTAACGAAAGCTTCAAATAAAATTAATACGCAAAATGCAAAATTTAATGTGATGTAATTATTGCAAAGATTTTATTTCTTCAATTTTTCTTCTAATCCATTTATAACTTTAATTGCTTCATCCGAAAATGAAGGATATCTTCCATTACTTTTTTTTGCTGCAAGATTATAAAGTTTTATAAATCCAAAAGGATTCCCAACACATTTAACTAATTCATTTTTGCCAATTTTTTCTAAAATCAAACTTGCCATAAAATATCCGGTTGTGTGTCCTTGCTGGGGCAGACTTTGTAGAACTCTTTTTCCTGTTTGCTTAGAATTAATTTTATTCTTGCTTAATTCCAAAATTAATGCTTCTATTCTTTTTATTACGTATGGAGCTTTTCCAACATCATTTATATATTGTCTTGCATAATTTGAAATTGCATTACTCGATTTTGTGAACCACTCTTTTTTATCAACCATATCGGCAATTCCTTCAGCTTCAATTTTTGCAAAAGCATTAACCAAGTCTTCTTCGCTTTCATCAATTTTGTAAATATCATACTGCAATTGCCTATTTCTGTACCAATGATGAAATTCGTGTGAAAGAAAATTTAATAAATCCCATTCAATTGATGCTGCAAGATCTACAACAATTGGAGTTGATCCTCTTCCATTACTTTCAAAAATTATAAAAGAAACCGGCGGATATTGATCTACATTACTTTGAGGTAAAAATTGTAAAGTTTTTTTAATTGCTTCCTTACTGATATTATTGCGCTTTAATTTGGTTAATTGTTCATCAATTAATTTTTTGTTATCTCTAACTTTTATATAATGATTAAGATGATTTAAATTTCTTCCGGATTTTAAAGCTTCATTTAACTGCGATTTTTTTGACGGCATAAAAACAAGTTTAAAATTTTCAATAAAAAATTGTTTTGAAAATTCACCGCTTGTTAAAACTTTATATCCCGGAGTTTTAAATAAATCATTCCATTCAGAAATGCTTGGTTCTCTGTTTGATTCGAGTGTATTAATAATTTTCCAAAATTCAGTAATTCCGGAAAATTCAAAATTTGAATTGTTGTTTTGCGGAAAGATGAAATTTGCAAAAAGAAAAATAAATATTAATAATCTGTGCATTATTTTTAATTGATATTAAAATATTATCGAACTAATAGGAAAATAAATGACGTGTCAAATTATTTAGTAGAAGAATTTTAGAATACTTTTTTCTCTATTAAGAAATATTTAAATAATTAAAATTATTCAGAAAAAATCGAAACTTCTGACTTACTAAAATGAATTGAAATACTTAATAAACTTCAATAACAAATTTTTAAAAATTAATGTCCGCCTTTAATTGACGAAGTAATTTCTGCTGTTGATCTTGGCTCTTTTATAAATAACCAAAAAACAACAGAAAATGAAATAAATATTCCGCAAAGAATATAAAGTAACTGATAATTCTGCGTTTCGGAAATAATGTTTGCAACACCTTGGCTCATCATTTGTGGAAGTACAACAGCAAGATTGAAAATTCCCATAAACAAACCCATTTTATTTTGGTTTATTCTTTCAGTCACAATTGAAAATACAATTGAAATTACAGCCGACCAACCGATTCCGGTTAAAAACATTCCCAAATAAAAATTGCCTTCAAATTTTCCTAAAAATGCAATATAGAAATATCCGATTGCGCTAAAAGCTAAAGCAATTGTGTAAGTTCTAACTCTTCCAATTTTTTGGAAATTGCAGATAAAACCATTGGGAATATTGCTCCAACTGCATTTAGAATTAAAAATCCCAGTGAAACAATATTGCCGGTTGTTGTATCTTTTGTCTGCATAACTCCAGTTAAAAATTCTGCAAATTTATTTGCAAAAACATTTGTAAGATCAATATTTGGAATTATTTGTTTATCAATAAAAAATCCGGACATCACAAACATACTTTGAAAAGCAATCCACGTAAATGTGTGAGCAAGCATAATTTTTTGAAATTCATTTTTATCTGATTCTGCACTTTTACCTTTTATAATTATCCAAGTGCCAATAATAACGGTGTAAACTAAACTAAGAATCAACAAAGGATTATGCATAAATCGTAATTCATTTTGATAGAAATGAAATATTAAACTGAATACACCAAAAACTAAAAATCCGTACAATGGAAAAATTGATTTAACAATATCCAAAACTGAATGTGAATCTTTATTTGTCTCAACTAATCCGGGTAATTCTCTTGGTTCTTCAATCAACAAAATTGGAAATATTGAACAAGCAAAAACAAAAATTGCGGCAATCAATAGTAAAGTTTCATTTCCGTAAACCATAGATAGAAAATATGCCAACACGCCGAAAGTACCCGAAATTACTTGCATCCAAACATAACCGGAAGTTCGTTTTTTCCCCTCCGGAGTTAAATCTGCAATTATAGATCTTGCCGGATTGAATGTTACGTTTACGGATAAATCAAGAAGTAACGCAATAATTGACGCAATAAAAATTATACTTGTAATTCCCGTAGCTTTGGAGATAACTCCAATTTGTGGTAAAGCTAAAAACATCAATGATCCGACAATTCCGCCAATCATTATAAATGGTCTTCGCCTTCCTTTTAGAAACCAAACATTATCACTAATCATTCCAACAATAACTTGACCAAAAATACCGGCAAGCGGTCCGGCAAGCCAAACAAACGCAACTTCATGAATATTCAAACCATATTTTTTATTTAGTATCCAACTCAATGCGGCGATTTGTGTTGATAGCGCAAAGCCAACAGCTGTAGCTGGCAAAGCTAAAATACTATAAAATGTGTTTGTTAATTTTTTCTGGATTTCTAACATTTAATCCTCAACATAATTTTAGCGGAAATGTATCCTAATTTTTGTGTTTAAATTCCCAAATGGATATTGAATTATTTGGTAATATAAATTTTTCATCAAATTTTATTTCGGGTAAATTTTCATTTAGCAAATTTTTTGTTTCAATATTTTCAAAATTATTGGTTGATAAATATCTTGATAAATCAATTTGATATTCTTGATTTCCATCATTTAAAAATATAACTATTTCAATATTATCTAAAACCTTTTTATACACATAAACATTATCTTTCGGAAAATACTGAACAAATTTTCCTATTCTCATTGCTTCATTATTTTTTCTGAGATTTAAAAGTTTTTTCGTGAAATTAAAAATTTCATTTTGGTTGGAATTTCTTCCACCTTCAACAAAAGCATTTAATGAATCTTTCGGAAAACCACCGGGAAATTCTGCTCTAATTTTTCCATGATGTCCGCCGCCATCTATCCCAATTTCCGTTCCATAAAATATTTGAGGAATTCCTCTTGAGGTTAAAATAATTGTTAAAGCTTTTTTAAACTTTTCCAAATTCCATTTTGCGGCAAACATTCCTCGATCTGTATCATGATTATCAAAAAATGTAAGAAGATTATCGGGATTTGAATAAACAAAATCTTGCCCGAAAGTTTCATAAATTTTCAGCAACCCGGAATTTCCATCCAAATAATCATAAAGTGCATCACGAATTGCAAAATCTGTAACTACCGGAAGATTTGTATCAAATTCATTTGGGAAATAATTATTGGTTTGAAACTTTGCTAATACTGCGGGATCGCCTTTCCAGACTTCACCAACAATATTAAGTTTTGGATAATGTGTTAAAATTTCTTTAGCCCAAATTGACATAAATTCCGGATCAGAATAAGGATAAGTATCTTCACGAATTCCATCAAGTCCGGAAAATTCAATCCACCAAATTGTATTTTGAATAATATATTTTGCAAGTAAAGAATCAGTTTGATTCAAATCCGGCATTGTATCAACAAACCATCCTTTATTTGCAAATTCAATATTTCGTTTATCTGCATGAACATCAACATAAACAACTTTATCATGCTCGGCTGGCAAATGATTTTGCGTAGTTCCATTTATCCATGTTGGAGTTGGAGGTTTTGAAATCCATTCATGATTGCTTCCGATATGATTTGCAACGTGATCTAAGATTATTTTAATTCCTCTTTTATGAGCTTCATCAACCAATTTTTTGTAAAGTTCATTGCTTCCAAACCGTGGATCAATTTTATAGAAATCAGTTGCCGCATAACCGTGATAACTCATGTACATATTATTTTCAACAAGCGGAGTGATCCAAATTACAGTTATTCCTAAATCATGAAGATAATCTAATTTATCAATAATTCCTCGAATATCGCCGCCGTGTCTTCCATTCAAATCTTTAAATTCGAACTCTTCTTTTTCATTTGCAATAAAATCATTTGAAGTATCTCCATTAACAAATCTATCCGGAAAAATCAAATAAATTACATCTTCTGTGGAAAATCCTTGATGAATATTTTCAGAATTATTTTTTTCTAAAAGCTGATATTGTAAAGTATCAACTCCAAATTTATTGGAGATTAAAAAATTATAAATCTTTGGTTGTGCAGAATTTTCAATTTCTATTTCCGCAAATAAATAATTTTCATTTTTATGAGGAATGGAAGAAATATTAATCTTTTCATCTAACGAAATCAAATTTGCATGAGATAAATTTTCGCCGTAAATCATTAATTGAATTTTATTGAAAGTGTGATTGCTCCACCAATTTGGCGGTTCTATTTTATTAATTTTTGGCTGCTGTGCGATGAGTAAAATATTTGCTAAAAAGATAAGATTAAAATAAATTTTTCTAAATTTCATAATTCCCGACGCAATTTTATTATTTATATAATCTTTTCAAACCTTGCATTTAACAGTCATTAAAAATAACTTTATTTTTCTTAAAAAAAAGATATGAAAGAAGAATCAAAAAATATTACGCATAACAGAAAAGCTCGGCATGATTATGCAATTCTTCAAACTTTGGAAGCAGGAATTGTTTTAGTTGGTACCGAAGTTAAATCTTGCAGAGAACATAAAGCAAATTTAGTTGATAGTTATGCGAAAATTGATTCTAACGGAGAAGTTTGGCTAATTGGCGCACACATTAACGAATATACACAAGGAAATAGATTTAATCACATTCCAAATAGAGATAGGAAACTTCTTTTAAATTCGAAAGAAATTAGAAAATTAGACCGACAAATAATGGAAAAAGGAAATACGCTTATTGCGTTAAGTTTATATTTCAAAAAAGGAAAAGTAAAAGTTGAGTTAGCAGTTGCAAAAGGTAAAAAGTCTTACGATAAACGTGAAGCAATTGCTAAAAAAGATATGCAGCGCGAAGCTGAAAGAAAAATTAAATTATAAATTTTAGTTTCATAGTAGTTGTGAGGAGTTTACGGTGAAACTTGCTTTTAAAATAAATATCTTCGTTAGCGATTGCACAGTTGTCATTCACGAAATTACTAAGTAACTATGCGGAATCTATAAAAGTTTTTTGGATTCCAGATTAAATCGTTCGGGAAAGACTAAATTAAATATTCAATAAATTTTAATAAAGTGAGTAATGAATGTTTTTACCAGTAAAAGAACAATTAGAAATTATTAAACGCGGAACTTCAGAAATTATTCCAGAAGAAGAATTAGTTAAAAAACTTGAAAAATCAAAGAATGAAAATAAGCCATTAAATATAAAATTGGGATGCGATCCAACTCGACCAGATTTGCATTTGGGACATTCCGTAGTTTTGAGAAAACTTGCACAATTTCAAAAACTTGGACATCAAGCAATTTTAATAATTGGTGATTTTACCGCGATGATTGGCGATCCTTCCGGAAGAAATGCAACTCGTCCCCCGTTAACTTTTGAAGAAGCTCAAGAAAATGCAAAAAGTTATTGGCTTCAAGCAAAGAAAATTCTTGATCCGGAAAAAACCAAAATTGTTAATAATTCCGATTGGTTGGGAAAAATGAGTTTTCAAGATGTGATAAAATTATCTTCAAAATATACAGTTGCGCGAATGTTGGAAAGAGACGATTTTACAAAAAGATTTCAAGGTGGAATTCCAATAAGTATGCATGAACTTCTTTATCCGCTTGCTCAAGCTATGGATTCTGTTGCAATTAAAAGCGATGTTGAACTTGGCGGAACCGATCAAAAATTTAATCTTTTGGTTGGAAGAGATATTCAAAGAGAATACGGTGTTGAAGCTCAAATAATTTTAACTATGCCGCTTCTAGTTGGAACCGATGGAACAGAAAAAATGAGCAAATCTTATGGAAATTATATTGGAATTGATGATACTCCGCAAGACATTTATGGAAAAACTCTATCCATTCCCGATGAATTAATTTTTACTTATTTTGAACTTGGCACAGATATTCCAGCTAATGAATTGGCCGAAGTAAAAAATAAACTTTCTGAAATGAATACAAATCCGAGAGATATTAAAAGAAAATTAGCACGCAAATTTGTTGAAATGTATCATTCAAAAGAAGCTTCGCAAAATGCAGAAGCAGAGTTTGATAAAATTTTTATTAACAAAGGTGTTCCTGATGAAATTCCGGAATTAAAACTTACTGAATCTAATATTGATATTATCGAATTAATTATGAGAGCAGAACTTGCTCCTTCTCGCGGTGAAGCCAGAAGACTAGTAACTCAAGGCGGAGTTTCAATTGAAGGGAATAAAATTGATGATCCGAAAACTATTATCAAAATTGAAAATGGAAATGTTTTAAAAGTTGGTAAACGTAAATTCATAAAATTATTTTTTGAATAGATTTAAATTAATATACTTCTTTAAACTTTTAAACAGAGAGCTTGCATTAAGTTCTTTGTTTATATAAAGATAACACATCTAAAAAACAACTTTTTTCTTTCGACAATAAATCGAAATTATATTTATTCACATTTTTTGTAATTATATGTCTGATGTAAATGTTGAAAAGTCTAAATCAACTTTTCAAAAAGCAAAACTTTTTGTTAAACCGCTTAGTGAAGAATTAACTTCTAAAATTCCACCAACACTTCAAGGAAGTAAAATTTATTTAACTAGACTTGATGTGCCGTTTGAACAACTCAATGTTGTAAAAAAATCTTCAATACTTTTTAGATACATTATTGATGAAAATGCTTCAGATACTGAAAATGAAAAATCAGATTTAATTTCCGAAATTAATCCAGATTTTCATGACAGTAAATCAAGTATAGAGCAACTTGGGAAAGATTATATCGCATCAGAAGATGGACTTTTTATTATTGAAAATCATCGCCCAAAAATAATTCCCATAAGTTTAGATGGATCCGGTGATGTAAAAATTTCTGAAGATACAATGAAAGTTTTGGTTGATATTTATCCATCAATTGATGATCATCCAATTACTTCTTTAGAAGATATAGTAAATAAAATTATAAGCTTAAACGTAACTTCCGAAATAAACAAAAATTTACTTTCAGAAAAATTAGAATTTGTGAAAAATGATAAACATATTTTAAAGGATATTTGTGTTTCAGAAGGAAAATTTCCGGTAAACGGCATTGATGGCAAATTGGAAAATTGTACAGCTAACAAAGAAAAATTGCAAAATTTAAATTGCGATGAATTTCATAAAACAAATCCAATAATTTCAGTAAAAGCGGAAGAATTAATTGCAATTATTCATCAGCCAACAAATGGTGAAAACGGAATAAATGTTTTCGGTAAAAATGTAAATCCAATTCCCGGTAAAGAAGTAAAAATAAAATTAGGTTCCAATACAAAATTTTCGGATGAAAATCCAAATCATATAATTTCAAAGTTGGATGGATTTCTTGAACTTAAAGAAGAATCAATTTCAATTACAGATACTTTTATGGTAAACGGTGATATTGATTTTAAATCCGGAAATATAATCAGCAAAGGTGCATTAAAAGTTAAAGGAAATGTAAATAATGATTTTACATTGAATTTATCAAAAGATATTGAAGTAGATGGATACGTCGGTGATGCAATTTTAGAATCAGGAAAAAATATTATTGTTCACGGTGGATTTTTAGGAAAAGGTAAAGGTATTCTTAAAGCAGATGGTGATATTGAAGTTAAATTTGTTGAAAATCAAAAAGTATTTTCGCGCGGATCCGTTACAGTTTATAAAGAACTGTTAAATGCTCAAGTTTTTGCAAAATCAAAAATTACTTGCAAAGGAAATAAAGCCGTTATTGTGGGCGGACAAACAATTGCCGGTGATGCAATAGATATTTATACTTTAGGAAATTCAAGTGAATCTGAAACAATTGTGGAAGTTGGTTTTGACTATCTAAAGAGAAATTCCATTATTGATAATAAAGCTTGCCAAGCAGAACTTAGAAAAAAACTAGAAGGAGTTGATAAAGTTTTATTTGAGTTTGCACAAATGAAAAGATTGAATGATCAATGTAAAGAAAAAGTAAAAGTATTTGTTGCAGAACATAAAAATTTAATAGCGGAAATTGATAAATTGAAAGAAATAAATTTAAAGTTAACCAATGAAATTTATGTTCCAACTTCATCTAAAATTTCTGTAACCGGAACAATTTATCCCGGAGTGAAAATTGGAATTAACGGAAGATTTTTTATTGTTAAAGAAATGATGAGATCAAAAACATTTGTTCTTTCAGCTGATAATGAAGTTATTGCAATTTAATTTTTATAGCACAAAAATTGTGTAATTTATTTCTTAATATATTCAACAATTATATGAGCCGGAATATTTTTTATTAGATTAAAAATCAAATCAATAAACTTCCACAACGTTAAAGGAAAATATTTTAGTAAAATATATGTGCGCAAAAATATTAAACCTTTATTGCCAAAAGTTTCCCAATTAATATTTTTTATTTCATAAGATTTTATAAGATTGGTAAGAATTTTTTCATCAAATGAATGAATATGTGCATGAACCGGAGTTTTTTTATTACAATGAATACATAAATAATACCGCAACTTTTCTTTGTATGGTGTTGTAACTATTAATTTTCCATTTGATTTTAAAACACTAAAGAGTTCATTTACAAATTCTTCCGGATTGAAAACGTGTTCAATAATTTCCGAAGCAATTACAATATCAAAACTTTTTTCTGAAAATGGCAGATGAAAAGAATCTGCTATAATTTGCGAATGTTTTTGTGATGGGAAATTATTTTTTGCTTTAACTACATTTTCTAAACTCAAATCAAGCGAAACAACTTTTACATTTTTATCAATAAAATGCTTTGCAACCCAAGCTGAACCGCAGCCAACATCTAAAACATTTTGAATGTTATTTGGAATTTTACTTAGTATAAATTCATGAACTCTTCTTTCGTCATGTTCCGTTGCGCCGGTTCTTTCCTCAAAATAATCAAATTCTTTTGCATCAATTTTGTAATGATTTATGTAATCAAAGTTTTGACTCATATTTTTTTTCAATATTTTAATTTTTGTGAATTTGTAAATAAATATAAGAATCTAATTTCAAAAATTGAGAGCTAATATTAAAATATTGATTTCAAAATTTTGCGTGGCTTTAATAATCATTTTTTTTGCAAATAAAATAAATATTGCACAAACAAAATCATTTGAGGATGGTGTAATTTTTTTATCAAAATTTATTGCTTCGGAAGAATTTCAACTAAAAAACAATCCGGATTGTTTTTTAGTTGATACACTTTTTAAAAAAGCTGTTAATTTTTATGATGGAGATATTTCAGAAGCATTGCTGGCATTGACTTTCTCAACACTTCCATTTAATAAAATGCCGGTTACAATTCCAATATTAAATTTAAAATTAGATTTAAAACTTCCAGCGGTGAATGAAGAATTATTCCAAATAAAAAAAGATAACCTACCGGGAATCATTTATTTTGATTCAAATACTAAAGGAAATCAAGATAAGGATAAAGTTGCGCATTTTTTCGGGAATGCATTTCTTTCGTATAATATTTCCTATTTTAATTTATCCAAATTTTTAGGAATGTTTGTTGAAATGTTTGAATCAATCTTTAAAGTAAGTGGTGGAATTGATCCAAGAGATTTGCATACAAATTATTTAGGAGAATTTTTCGGTGAATCAATTAAGAAAAATAAAGAATTGGTTCCATCCGATTTTTTTAAGTTGTATTCTTTATTTTACTTTTCTTATAATTAGATCATTATTTAATAACTTTCTTTTGAATATATGAAATCGATATTGATTATTGATGACGAAAAACAAATTTGCGAAAGTATCAGCATGATTCTTGAATACGAAAATTATTCTGTAGATTCCACAACAGATGTTAAAAACGGCATTAAAAAATTGGAATACAATTCCTACGATGCTCTTTTGTTAGATATTCAAATGCCGGAGATGACCGGATTTGAAGTTCTAAATTGGATTAAGGAAAATGAAATTGAAATTAGTACAATAATGATTTCAGCTCACAGCAATTTGGAAAACGCCATAAAAGCAACAAAACTTGGCGCTTTTGATTTTATTGAAAAACCGATTGAACGAGATAAACTTTTAATAAGTATTAGAAATGCAGTTGGAAAAACAAATCTTATAAAGGAAAATAAAAAGTTAAAAGAAAATTTATCTCAAGATGAAATTATTGTTGGCGAAAGTTCGCAAATAAAATCAGTAATTTCACTTATTGATCGAGTTGCAAAAACTGAATCTCGAGTTTTAATTACTGGAGAAAACGGAACCGGAAAAGAATTGGTTGCCAAAGCAATTCATAACAAAAGTGAAAGAGGAAATAAAGAATTAGTTGAAGTAAACTGCGCTGCAATTCCAAATGAACTAATTGAATCTGAATTATTTGGACATGAAAAAGGATCTTTTACCGGAGCTGCACAAAAAAGAATTGGTAAATTTGAATTGGCAGATGGAGGAACACTTTTTCTTGATGAAATTGGAGATATGAGTCTTCAAGCTCAAGCAAAAGTTTTACGTGCAATTGAAGAAGGTGTGATTGAAAGAGTCGGAGGAAATAATAAAATAAGTGTTGATGTACGAATAATTTCGGCAACAAATAAAGATTTGAAAAATGAAATTAAGGAAGGAAATTTCAGAGAAGATTTATACCATAGATTAAACGTAATTCCGCTAAAAGTACCATCTTTGCGGGAAAGAAAGGAAGATATTCCACTTTTGATAAATCACTTTTCTCAAAAAATTTGCAAACAAAATAAATTTCCGAATAAAACTTTTTCTGAAGATGCAATTGAAGTATTAAGAAATTATGATTGGTCCGGAAATGTTCGTGAATTAAGAAATATTATTGAACGAATAATTATTATGATTTCATCAAATTCAATTTCCAAACAAGATGTAATTTCATTACTTCCCAATGTTGAAACTAAACATGAAGATTTTATAGATATTTCAAATTCGTTTCAAGAGTTTAAAGAAAAAGCTGAAAAAGTATTTATACAAAAACAGTTGGAAATTAATAATTGGAATATTAGTAAAACAGCAGAAATTTTGGATATTCAAAGAAGTCATCTATATAATAAAATGAAAAAGTACGGAATTAATAAAGACTAAATTCTGGAGCAAGTAATGAGCACAATTTTCACAAAAATAATAAATAAAGAAATTCCCGCAAATATTGTTTACGAAACAGAAAATATTTTAGCATTTAGGGATATAAATCCCCAAGCTCCGGTGCACATATTAATTATTCCTAAAATTGAAATACCAAAAGTTACAGATGTAAAAAGTGCGGAGCACGCAATACTTTTAGGAGAAATGTTTGATGCAGCAAATATTATTGCAAAAAAAGAAGAAATTATGGAAGATGGATTTAGATTAGTTTTTAATTGTGGAAATAATGGTGGTCAAGAAGTTTACCATTTACATCTGCATTTATTAGGCGGAAGAAAAATGAATTGGCCTCCGGGATAAAAGATCTTTTAAAAAATATTTAATTTCTATTTTATTGCTTTAAACCCAATATCACTTCTAAAATATATCCTATCAAATTTAACTTTATCTAAAGCTACATAACCTATTTCTTTACAATATTTTAAGTTGTTTTGATTATTAAATGAAACAATATTTAATACTCTCCCACCGGATGTTAAAATTTTTCCATTTTGTAGTATTGTTCCAGCATGAATTATTTTAATATTATCATCAAACTTTTCATCTAATCCGAATATTTCAAATCCTTTTTCATAATTATCGGGATATCCACCGGAAGCGACAACAATGCACATTGCACTTCCTCCGTTATAATTTACAATTTCCTTATCAACCTTTCCCTTAGCAGTAGAGTATAAAAGTCCAAGAAAATCTCCATCTATTAGTTGTAAAACTGCTTGAGTTTCCGGATCACCAAATCTACAATTGAACTCAATTACTTTAATTCCGTTTATTGTATTTATAAGACCGCAATATAAACAACCATTAAATTTTGAATCTGCTTCTTCTAATCCTTTTAAAATTGGAATAATAACTTTTTCTTTAATTTCATTCTCTAATTTTTCGTCAAAAAAACCTACTGGTGAATATGCTCCCATTCCACCGGTATTTTTTCCCGTATCACCATCTCCAATTCTCTTATGATCTTGAGCCGGAGGAAGAATAACAAATTCACTTCCATCGGTAATAACGAAAACAGATAATTCTTCTCCCTCTAAAAATTCCTCTATTACAACTGTGTTTCCGGCATTTCCAAAGACTAATTTTTCCATAATATCAATTATATTTTTTTTTGCATAAACGAAATTTTCAGCAATTATCACACCTTTTCCGGCGGCTAACCCAGAAGCCTTAATAACAATTGGGAAATTTCCGTTTTCAAGAAAATGAATTGCTTCATCCATTTCAGATTTATGAAATATCTTAAATTTAGCAGTTGGAACATTCTTCACCATCATCAAATCTTTGGCAAAAGATTTATCTCCTTCAATTCTTGCAGCATTTTTACTTGGACCAAAAACATTTATTCCTGAATTTCTTAAATCATCTGCGATTCCATTTACAAGCGGTTGTTCCGGTCCGACAATTACCAATTTAATATCCTTTTGTGAACAAAAATTTATTACAGTTTGATGATCTAGCAAATCCAAATTTACATTTTCACCAATTTTCCTAGTGCCACCATTTCCCGGAGCAAAGAAAATATTTGATTTATTGTTTTGTTCGAAAATTTTTAATCCAATTGCGTGTTCTCTTCCGCCGGATCCAATAATTAATATATTCATTATTCTGTTTTTAAATAAAATTGAAAAATTTTTACTAATTGTTCTGTTAATTTTACTCTATCAAACTTATCAATAAATTCTTCGTCGGGTTTGGGAAGTATTTTTTCAACAAATAAATCATGACTTTTTATTAGCACATTTTTAATTTCTTCAATATTTTGTGGTTCCGTAACAAAAGAAGCTCCATATTCCAAAATTAGACTTTTAGATATTCCTTCTGGTAAATTTGCAATTATTGGCTTTTTTGTAGCAAAATATTCAAATATTTTACCTGGTGTTACATTATACATTCTGTTTCCTTTTGGCAGCATTATCCATAAAATATCACTTGAGATAATTCTGCTAAGTGTTTCCAAATGAGTAAGATAACCGATTTCTTTTACAAATTTTTCTAATTTTAATTTTTCAACTAATTTTTGATTTTCTCTTTTAAATTGTCCAATAAAATGAATTTCTATATTAGCTGCAATATCCGGCTGATCAATTGTTAATTTCTTAAAAGCTTGAAGTAAATACTTGGGTGTTATTCCTTCATAAAAGGATCCCGAGTATAATATTATCATTTTCTCAGTTTCCCTAGGGAAAGGATGAATCTTTGCAAAATCATCCGGATCGAAACCGTGAGGAATTATATCAATATCCCTAAATTTAAGAAAAGGATAATTTATTAATAACTCTTCTTTAATGTTTCTATTTACTGCAATTATTCTATCAGTTTTTCTTAAAACTTTGTCTTCAAATATTTTATGTAAATATCTGTGTAACGGAGTTGGATAAAATCTATATTGATTTGTAAGCCAAGCATCTCTATAATCAACAATTATTGGAATATCAAATTTTGCTTTTAATTTTGAAAAAGTCACTGCAGATGAAAATGGTGGTATTGTAATAAAAATAGCATCAAATTTTTCTTCTTTTAATATTTTTCTAGCAAATTTTGCTGATTTTTTTGCCCAAAATATTTTATTATCCGGAATAAAAAAAGTTTTGCTTATTCTTGCAAAAAGTCCTTGAATAAACGACGATGGCATCTTTACTGTATTTTTTTTAACAAATAAAGAAGCAGGGGTTATTGATTCCGTTCTTAGTATTCTAACATTTGAATTTTCGGCTTCTTTTAATAAGGATTCATCATGTGCAAAGTAACTAATTTTTCCAGTTGTAATTACTGTTGGCTGCCAATTAAATTGTGTAAAGTATTTTGTAAATTTTAATGTACGTTGAACACCGCTTAAGCCCAAAGGTGGAAAATAATATGCAATAACAAGAACCTTAAACATATTTTATCTATGAATGATAATTTGGAGATTCTTTCGTAATAATTACATCATGCGGATGACTTTCTCTTAATCCAGATGTAGAAATTTTTACAAATTTAGCATTTTTCTTAAAATCTTCAATAGTTCGTGCTCCGCAATATCCCATTGATGCTCTTAATCCACCAACAAATTGATATATTGTATCAGCAAGCGATCCCTTAAACGGAACTCTTCCTTCAACTCCTTCGGGAACAAGTTTTTTAATATCATCTTCCATATCTTGAAAATATCTGTCTTTACTTCCGTGTTTCATTGCGCCAATTGAACCCATTCCTCTATACATTTTGAAACTTCTTCCTTCAAATAAAATTTTCTCTCCAGGAGTTTCATCAACTCCGGCAAACATCCCTCCCATCATAACCGTATCCGCTCCAGCTGCAATTACTTTAGCCACATCACCTGTTTGTTTAACTCCGCCATCAGCAATTACTGGAATTCCGGTTCCTTCAAGAGCTCTAGCAACTTCAAAAACTGCACTAACTTGTGGAACACCAACACCAGCTATTATTCTTGTTGTACAAATTGATCCGGCACCAATTCCTACTTTTACTGCATCTACTCCAATTTCTACCAATTCTAGAGCAGCTTCTTTTGTTACAATATTTCCGGCAATTAATTGTATTTCGGGATAAGTATTTTTTATTTTTTTTACTGTTTTCAAAACTCCCTCCGAATGACCATGTGCAGTATCTACAACAATTACATCAACATTTGCTTTTATTAAAGCATCTACTCTCTGCATTGTATCTGATGAAACGCTCACAGCAGCACCCACTCTTAATCTTCCTAAATCATCTTTACATGCATTTGGATGTTTTTTCTTTTTCGAAATGTCTTTAAATGTAATTAATCCTTTCAAAATTCCATTTTCATCAACAACCGGAAGTTTTTCTACTTTATATTTTTGCAGTAACTTTTCAGCTTGATCAAGAGTAGTTCCCAATGGAGCAGTTCGCAAATTATTTTTGGTCATAATTTCCGAAATTTTAAGATTTAAATTTGGTTCAAATCTCAAATCTCTATTTGTTAAAATTCCAATTAATTTATTGATGTCATCAACAATTGGAATTCCGCTAATATGATATTTTTCCATCAATATTGTTGCGTCACCAACTGTTTTATCGGCTTGTAAAGTTATCGGATTTGTAATCATTCCGCTTTCTGATCTTTTAACTTTATCAACTTCCTCAGCTTGTTTTTCAATACTCATATTTTTATGAATAATTCCAATTCCGCCTTGAGCCGCCATAGCAATTGCCATTTTGGATTCCGTTACCGTATCCATTGCTGCGGAAAGAAACGGAAGATTTAGTTTAATCTTTTTGGTAAGCATTGATTCTAAATTTGTTTCTCTTGGTAATACATTTGATTTTGCCGGAATTAATAAAAGATCGTCAAATGTTAATCCTTCAAATAATATTTTATCGATGTGCATACAATTTTTCCAAAATTTATAAAATAATTTTAACTTTATCCAAAAGCAGAAATTCCAGTAATATCTTCACCAATAATTAACGTGTGCATTTCATGTGTGCCTTCATATGTTTTTACACTTTCTAAATTCGCAGAATGACGCATGACAGGATATTCATCTAAAATTCCATTTGCGCCAAGAATTTCTCTTGAAATTCTCGCTGCATTTAAGGCAACTTCACAATTATTTCTTTTAGCCATAGAAATTTGTGTATGTTTTACTTTTCCTTCGTCTTTCAGTTTTGCCAATCTATAATTTAATAATTGAGCTTTTGTAATTTCAGTAAGAATATCTGCTAATTTTTTTTGAGTTAATTGATAGCCGGCAATTGGTTTTGAAAATTGAATTCTTGATTTTGCATAATTTAACGCCGATTCATAAACTGCCATCATTGCACCAACAACTCCCCAAGCAATTCCAAATCTTGCTTGATTCAAACACATTAACGGAGATTTTAATCCATTTGAATTTGGAAGCAAATTTTCTTCCGGAACAAAAACATCTTGAAAAATTAATTCTGAAGTAATAGAAGCTCGAAGTGAATGTTTGCCTTTCATTTCGGGAGCAGAAAATCCATTAAAATTTTTCTCGACCAAAAATCCTTTTATTACTCCATCTAACTTTGCCCAAACAACTGCAACATCTGCTAAAGTTCCATTTGTAATCCACATTTTAGCGCCATTTAATATATATCCTCCATCAACTTTTTTTGCGTTTGTAATCATTCCACCGGGGTTTGAACCAAAATCCGGTTCGGTCAATCCGAAACATCCTATTTTCTCTCCGGCAGATAATTTAGGTAGCCATTTATTTTTTTGATCTTCGCTTCCAAAAGTAAATATTGGATACATAACCAAACTACTTTGCACAGATGCAAAGCTTCGTAAACCGCTATCTCCTCTTTCAAGTTCTTGCATTGCCAAACCAGAAGAAATATTATTGAGATTTGCGCATCCAAAATCTTCGGGTAGTGTAATTCCGAAAACTCCCAATTCACCAAGCTGCGGAATTAATTCCATTGGAAAAGTTGAATTTTGATAATGATTTTCAATTATTGGAATTACTTTTTCATCAACAAATTCTCGAACAGAATTTTGAACCAATTTCTCTTCTTCTGTTAGTAAATCTTGAATATTGTAATAATCAACTCCAACAAATTTATTCATAACCTTCTTTCATAATTCTTGAAATTGTTTTTCCAATAATATCAGTTGTAAATCCTTTATTAACTAAATGAGCAAATAATTTCTGTTTTATCTGAATATTTGAATTGTTTTTTTCATTAAGAGAATTAAACTTTTTAACAGCAATTTCCATTGCCGAATTTAAGGAAATTTCATCATCTAGAAAATTCTTGCTTACTTCATTTATTATTTCTCGTTTAACACCTTTTTTAAATAATTCTGATATAATTTTATTGATACCTTTTTTCTTCCTCATTTGATACTGAAAATATGATTCGGTAAAAAATTTATCATTAAGAAAACCAGAATTTTCCAACTCAATTAATACATTTTCTATAAGAATTTTATCAAAACCTTTTTTCAAAAGTTTCATTTTCAATTCATAATTGCTGTGGTTTCTTAATCCTAAATATCTAAAAGAACTCTGTTTAATTTGATAAATACTTGTTTGATGTTTTAATTTTGAAAATTCATCTTCAGAAATTTCATTATCAACGTAAAGATTATTTTTTACAAATAATTCATATGGAATTTTAAATATTTCATTATTATCAAAAAGAACGTTTACCCAATTTCCCTTTTTAGAAATTTCAGAAACAATCATTACTTTTTAGATTTTTCTTCCACAACTTCTTTTTGTTCTTGAGGCAACATACCCAATTTAACTTTTACATCTTTCTCTAAATTTGCCATTAAAGTAGGATTTTCTCTTAATTGTTGTCTAAATTGTTCTCTTCCTTGAAATCTTTCTTCACCGAAAGTAAACCATGCTCCGCCTTTTTTAATAACACCGTGATCCACACCCAAATCAATTAATTCTCCAGATTTACTGATCCCCTCATCGTACATGATATCAAATTCAACTTGTTTGAATGGTGGTGCAATTTTACTTTTTACAACTTTAACTTTTGTTCTGCTTCCGGTTACATCTTCACCATTTTTCAAACCGGCAATTCTTCTTATATCTAATCTTAACGATGCGTAAAATTTAAGAGCATTTCCGCCGGTTGTTGTTTCCGGGCTACCAAACATTACGCCAATCTTACTTCTTAATTGATTAGTAAAAATCACGCAAGTTTTTGATCTGCTAACAGCACCAGTAATTTTTCTCAATGCTTGAGACATTAATCTTGCTTGAACACCCATTTGCGCATCACCCATTTCTCCTTCAATTTCTGAGCGAGGTACAAGTGCGGCAACAGAATCAATTACAATAATATCAAGCGCGTTACTTCTAACTAAAGTATCAACAATTTCTAGAGCTTGCTCCCCATAATCTGGTTGAGATATTAATAAATTTTTAATATCAACCCCAAGTTTCTGAGCATAATTTACATCTAGAGCATGTTCCGCATCAATAAATGCGGCAATTCCGCCGAGTTTTTGAGCTTCAGCAATTGTATGTAAACACACAGTAGTTTTACCAGATGATTCTGGTCCATATATTTCTACAATTCTTCCTCTTGGTACACCGCCAATTCCAAGTGCATAATCCAAACTTACTGAACCGGTAGAAATAGACTCTATTTTATTTACAACTCCATCCCCCAATTTCATTATAGCACCTTTACCATAGGTCTTTTCGATGCTGAACATTGTATCTTCAAGAATTTTTAATCTTGGATCTTTTTCTGCAGCCATTTATCCTCCTTTATTTCATTTTAAAACTTTTTAGAATTGTATATTCTGAACCAGAAGGTTTTAATTCACTTTTTACAAGAGAAACTGTATTTATCAAAAAACTATGTTCAATTTTAGAGTCTGCAAATTTATATAATTTTTCAAAATCTTCATTCCCTTTAATTCTCAAAATCGTTAAATGCGGTTTGAAATTTCTAATTTCTTTTTCAAAACCAAGTAATCCGCATTCATTTTCAATTATATTTTGATTTTTCGAAAATTCATCATTTTGCTTAATTCCAGCATATAGAATTTTTAATTCCCCATTTTTTTTGAAAAAATTAAATTCAGAAAACTCACATTTAACGGAATTCAATTGCAAATTTTCAAATCTATCAATAATCAATTCCGTTAAATAATCTCCAACATCACCTAAAAATTTTGAGGTAATATGAAGTTTTTCATTCGATTCCCAATTTACAAGGTTTGATGAATTATAAATTTCATCTCTTTTATTTGTGATAAAATCTAATGTATCAATAGGTAAATCATATGCAACAAATAATCTATTGGTCATATGAAATTCCCAATAAATTTCTTCTCAACATTTCTAATGCAGCTTGCGAAGTTCTATCTTTGTTTAACAATCTGTTATCACCAAATCGAAACTCTTTTGCTGTACAAACTTTGTCATCACAAATTCCAATAAAGACAAGTCCGACTGGCTTATTTTCAGTTGCTCCGGTTGGTCCCATAATACCGGTAACGGCAAGACCAATATCAGTACCGCTAACCGCTTTAATTCCTTCAGCCATTAATCTTGCAACTTCTAAACTTACTGATCCATATTTGGCAATTAAATCTTCATCAATTCCAAGATGTTCTACTTTTGCACCGTTGCTATATGTAATAATTGATCTTTCAAAATATTTGCTGCTTCCGTTAACATTTGTAATTCTGCTGCTTATTAGTCCACCAGTGCAAGATTCTGCAACAGCAATTGTTAAACTTCTTTCTTTCAAAAGTTTACCTACAACTTCTTCTAGCGATTGGTTATCTTTTCCATAGATGTATCGTCCAACTTTTGATCTAATTTGCTGCTCGACTTCAAATATTCTTTCATTTACTATAGATTCATCTTTATCAATTGCGGTTATTCTAACTTTTACACCAAATTGACTTGGCAAAAACGCTAAATTCCCTTTTTCAATAATTCCTTCAATAGTTTTAATTTCTTCGTAAAGATATGATTCCGGAATTCCAGTTGTTAAAAGTGTTGTTTGTTTTTTAATAAACTGACTTGGAAATAATTCTTGAATTTTGGGAAGTACAAAATCTTCCATCATTGCTTTCATTTCTAATGGAACGCCGGGCATTGCTACAAATATTTTTTTATCTTTTTGAATCCAAATTCCAGGAGCTGTTCCATTTGTATTTTTTATTGGTGTTGCAATTTTGGGAACCAGAGCTTGTTGTTTATTTATATCTGTTAATTTTCTGTTTCGTTTCTCAAAAAATGTTTTTATATCATTAAGGATTTCAACATTTTCAACTAATTCAGTTTTAAAAACTTCCGTAATTGCATGAAGTGTAACATCATCGTTTGTAGGTCCTAAACCGCCCGTACATAAAATAATATCACTAATTTTTAAAACTCTGTTAATTTCTTCAACAATTTCATTTGTTCTATCACCTACAACTGAAGTGCTTGAAATAGTGTAATTGTTATTGCTTAACAATTCGCCAATAAATGCTGCATTTGTGTTAAGAGTTTGTCCAATTAAAATTTCATCACCAATTGTTAAAATATGAATTTTCATATTCGGCTCATTTTATCAAAAAAATATAGTTATAAATATATGCATAATTATTAAGGAATACATTCCAGAAATTACATCGTCAAGTATAATTCCCAATCCACCGGAAATGTTTTCTACAATATTTGCTGGATAAGGTTTTAGAATATCAAGAATTCTCCAGATTATGAATGTAGGAATTATGATATAATAAATTTTAGGCACAAATAATAACGAAATCCAAGTTCCGATAAATTCATCAAGAGTAAAAATTTGAGGATCTTTACCATAAGTTTTTTCAAAATAATTTCCAATTGGAATTCCAATTAAAACCGAAAAAATAATTATTGAAATTAGAAATATTGGATTTTCAAAACCCGGAACTAAATAAAAAAAAAGTGCAAATAAACTTCCAAACGTTCCCGGAGCTTTTGGAATAAATCCAGAAAAAAATCCGGTTCCAATAATTTTTTTTATTTTGTTCATTTTCTAAATAGAATTCTGCTAATCAAAATTCTGTTTTGATAAATATAAATTACACCGGTTATAAAAGTATAAACAGTAATTGCGAACATTGAAAAATATATTAGGTTTTGATTTGTTAAATATTCGATAAGATTTGAAAAATTTTCTTTTAAGAATTGATTTTCTTTCAAAGTGAAAACTATTAGCAAATAGAAAATAAATGTCATTTGAACAAAAGTTTTAATTTTTGCAAGATAATTTGTGGTAAAAGTTTTTTTCTTCCACTCTGCAAAAAGTCTTAAACTTGTAACAAACAAATCTCTGAACACAACAATAATTACCATCCACATAGGTAAAATTCCGATTATTACAAATCCGAAAAAAGCTGCAGAAGTTAGAATTTTATCTGCAAGGGGATCCATAAATTTTCCCCAAGTTGTAATATAATTGAATTTTCTCGCAAGCCAGCCATCGTACCAATCAGTAATTGCAGCTACAATATAAACTGCTAAAGAAATTTGTTTTAAAATTGGATTTTCAGATAAAAATAAAAACAGAAATATTGGAGTTAAAATAATTCTTAATGTGGTTAATTGATTTGGTAATACCATAATTATTAAACTACAGAAAATTGCTCAAAAATTTCATATAAATACTCATAATCATACAAACCGGTATTGTGTCCATCAGCCCATTCAATACCAATTGCGTAAGTTCCAACAATATTAATTTTTGCAATTTTTAATTGCTCCAAAGTGTAAAGAGGAATATATGTTTTGCTCCATTCATCTTTTTCAGCATTGCATAATGCGCAAGGACAAGCATTTCTGAGATTACTTAATTTAACACTTTTAAGTTCTCCGTTATCCCAAGTAACATCTAAATATTGATTTTCCCTAACTTTAATTTTAGTTGGTTTCAAAATTATACTCTTTTTCCCGTTAATAATTCCAACGCTTCTTGATATTTTTTTGAAGTATTATTTATAACTTCTTCTGGAAGATTTGGAGCTGGAGGTTGTTTATTAAAGTTTATTGAAATTAAAAAATCGCGAACGTATTGTTTATCAAAACTATCTTGGCTTATACCTTTTTGATAGGAATCTTTAGGCCAAAATCTGGATGAATCCGGAGTTAATAATTCATCAATCAGAATTATTTCATTATTGTAAAATCCAAATTCCATTTTTGTATCAGCTAAAATAATTCCTCGAGAAAACGCAAAATCTGCTGCAGCTTTATAAATTTCTAAAGATTTGTTTTTAAGAATTTCAAAAACATCTTTTCCAACAATTTCTTTCGCTTTTTCTTCGGAAATATTTTCATCATGATCACCAATATCAGCCTTAGTAGAAGGTGTGAAAATCGGTTCAGGTAATTTTTCTGATTCAACTAAATTTTTAGGAAGTTCAATTCCGCAAACTGTTCCACTTTTTTTGTATTCATTCCAACCAGAGCCGGAAATATATCCGCGAACAATACATTCCAAAGGAATTAATTCTGCTTTTTTTACAAGCATCGTTCGTCCTTCCAGAATATCATAATATTTATGAAGCGCTTCCGGAAATTCAGAAATCTTTGTAGAAACCAAATGATTGGGAATTATATTTTTCGAAAAATCAAACCAGAATTCCGAAATTTTTGTTAGAATTTTTCCTTTGTTTGGAATTCCCTCTTGCATAATAACATCAAATGCAGATAAACGATCTGTTGATACAATTAAATAATTTTCTCCAAGTTCATAAACATCTCTAACTTTTCCTCTTTTGAATAATTTTAAATCACTAAATTCAGTTTGAATTACAACCATCTATATTCCCTTTCAAAATAATTTTAATATTAAAATATAATTAGACATTATTCCTATTCCAATAAATTAGGAATAATTTCACAACCTGCTGAATTTTTTTTGAATTTATCTTTGCGGAAATAAAGTTGTCAGAAAATTATAATCTGGCTTTAGCCCCAAAATGATTAACGTAATTATTTTGATGTTCACCGTAACTTTCAATCATAGAATCAACAAGTTTATACGTGCAATGTTCACCGGCAATTTCAGAGAAAACAATTTCATAAACTTTTTGAGATTCATCCATCATAAACATTTTGGCTAAGTTTTCGTCAAATTCAATTGCTTTCAAATTTGCGTGGCACATTGGACAAAATATTTCCAAATGTTCACCCTCTTTAAGATTAAAACTTGGATGTGTTGTAACTTGGTAATTCCCTAATTTTGGACTAAGAAAAATCAATCCGCGTTTTTGAGCTTCGGTTCTAACAGCCAACACAATGTTAGATTTTACGTTTAATTTTCCTTTACAATACGGACATAAAAAATCATTTTTCATATTAAAGCCAATTTTATTTATAAGTAAAAATATGATTTATTTTTTTGAGTTGAAATATAAAAAGGCAGAGATTTTTGGTGACTAAATATAGCCAAAAGGTTAGAAATAATTTATTACGTATTTAAATTTTATTTTGATAATTGAATACTTTCTTCAAAATCATCATAATTTCTTTCGAATTCCAAATCGGAATAATCTTCAAATTCATCGTCAAAATCAACTGAAGAATCATCAATAAAATAGCTCGAAATGTACAATTTTAGCAATTCTTGATAATCTCTATCAGCGTATTCTTTTTCGATAATTCTTGTGCATTTTCTGAAGATTTTTTTATCCAAGCCATTTTTACAACATTTACCGGGGAGAATGTTAATTCTTAGATCTTTCATAACTTCTTGAAGAAGTATGCTGGCAGTTAGAGAGGCATCGAAATATGCTTCCATTTTTACTCCAAAATTTTTGGTTCATTATGATATTCGCAAATTCTAAGCCAAAATTTTAGTTGATTATTTACTTTTTTTAACACAATTAAAAAGAAAATAATTTATGGCAAAATTTAAACTTAGAAAATGTATCAAATTGAGCTTTAATATTTTTTGTCAATAAAAGTTGACCTCACATAAAAATTTTTCTATTTATTGCAATGATGGAAATCACTAAAGATTATGTTTTTTTTTACGATAATAAAAAGCCACATATTATAACTTTAAATTAACCGGAGAATTTATGAAAGTGAAATTTATTTTAGCATCATTATTTTTAGTATTTCTATTAAGCTGTCAAGAAAGCAACAATGTTCTTGATCCAAATAATCAAGAAAATAATGTTTCATTAAACAAAGTTTCAGCAACTTATTCATCTGATACTTATTTAATTGATGGAAAAATTGGCGGTAAAATTAAGGTAACACACAATTGGAAAAATGAAAATGGTAAAAATTCCAAACTTAAAGCAGTTTTAGATATTCCTAAAAATGCTTTTATCGGAACAAAAGAATTTAGCATGGTTTTCAATTTGGATCATAATTCAGTTGATTTATATCCATCCCCATCTACTTTTGATAAACCACTACTATTAAGTTTGAAATTGAAAAATGTAAATGTTCCTTATGCAGATTTAGATTTTAAATATTTAGATGGTGATGAAGAAGTTCTCTATGATGAAAATATTGTTGATACCAAATTGGGAAATTTAGAAGTGAAAAAAGCTCAACTAAATCATTTTTCTCAATGGGGTTGGAGTAGATAATTTAAGCGCTTTGTTTTACAATAACTTGATTTTTTGAAAATCTTATTTCAAATGTTGAACCAAAACCTAGTGCAGTTTTTACATTAATTTCGCCATTTAAAATTTTTAAATATCTTTTAGCAATTGATAAACCTAAGCCTGTCCCCGGATAGGCTTTATTTGTTCCTTCACTTATTTGTTTAAATTCTTTAAAGATTAAAGGAATATTCTTTTTATTTATTCCAATTCCAGTATCTCTTACTCTTAATATAAATTCATTATTTTCTGTACTTTCAGTTTCAACAACAACGCTTCCACTATCTGTAAATTTAATTGCATTATTTATTAAATTTTCAACAATAACACGTAACATCGAAATATCTATATATAAAATTTCAGATTCTTTTTGAATTCTTAAATCATAATCCAAACCTTTTATTGCTGCGATTCCCTTAAATGAATTGAATATTTCTATAATTTCCGGAATAATATTAACTTCTCTATAATTAACTTCATATCTATCAGATTCAACTCTTGCAAAATCTAAAATCATGCTGAGAGTATTTAATAATCTTGATCCAGTTCTATAAATCCCTTCAGCCATTGACCTTTTTTCATAATCATTAATTTCTTTTGAAAGAATTTCAGAGTATCCTAATATTCCAAACAATGGTGTTCTAAGTTCATGACTCATATTAGCAAGAAAAGTGCTTTTCGCTTTATTAGCAGTTTCTGAGCGCTCAACGGCTAAAATTAAATCTTCTTCTGTTCTTTTCCTTTCATTTATTTCTTCTTCCAATTTCCTTGTTCTTTGTGAAACCAATTCTTCTAATTGTTCTTGGTGTCTTTTTAATTCTTTTTCATTTTTCAAAAGCAATGTTTCTGTTTCTTTTCTAATTCTAATATTTTTTTCAAGTTCAAAATTTCGTTTTCTTTTTTTAAGAAACATAGAAACAAATAATACACTTATTAAAAAGAACAGAAATGTAAAACCAATAATTGTCGATTTTACAAAATCTTGATGCTGCTTTGCTTGTCGCAAAATCTCAATTTCTTTGTCTTTAATTATCATTTGCTGAGCAACTTCAAGTTTTGCAATTGCCTTTTTATTTTCCTCGGAATATATTGAGTCTTGCAATGATCTTGCCTGTTTATAATAAGCAAGTGAGTTGTTAAAATCTCCTAATTCTTCATATGCCTTAGAAAGTAATAATTTGCAGTTTTGAATTTCTTCTTTAATATTAAGTTTTGAAAAAATGTCTAACGCTTTTAACGAAAAATTAATTGATTCGTTTAATATTTTTTTCTTAACGATTTCACTATTTTGTAATTCTTTATCAACAGCAAAAGTAAATTTTAATTCACCAAGATTAATATTTTGGTATGCAACATTTAGCTTGTTGTCAATTTTTTCGGCAAATAATAAAACTGATTTAAAGTTAAAGTAAGCTCTATTATATTCCCGAAGTTTAAGATAAGATAAACCCACATTTCCCATAAAAATTGATTTATTAAAATCATCATTAATTTTATCAAATTCATTTATTGCTTTATTATAACAATCAATTGCATTTCTGTAATCTTTGGTTTCAAAATATACTCTACCAATATTTCCTAGTTGAATTCCTACGTCTCGCTTATCATTCATTTTTTCTGAAATTTCAAGAGCTTTTTCAAAATAATCAATTCCTTCTGAATAACTTCCAAGTGTTGTTTTTAAAATTCCCATGTAATTATAATTATTTCTAATTCCTTTCAGATCTTTGAGCTTCTCAAATAACTTTGCTGAAATATCAAAATTTTTATAAGCATTTGGATAGTCGGAAATGTGAAAATATGCAACACCTAATTTACTGTAAGAATCCGCAATACCATTTTTATAATTTAATTTTTTTGCAATTTTTAAAGCTGAAATATGATTTTCGATAGCTTCTTTAATGTTTCCCTTAAATCTATGTGCCTCACCAATTAAGTTAAGCAAATTAACAGATCCTTTTCCCCAATTAATTTTTTTTGATATTTTAAGAGCTGAATCCGATAAACTAATACATTTTTCAAAATTAGTTGGTGCAAGTTCCCAAGCGGTTTGGTAAAGTGAATTTATATAAGTAGTATCAATATTTTGAAATGGAAAAATCTGATTAAAAGTACAGCAAAATATTAAAATTTTTACGAGAAAAATGGGATTAAGATTTTTTTTAATCATTTTTAAACCAAATAAAGGAATAATTCAATAATAATAATAAATATTGATTTTTAACAGAATTTATAAAAAAAATTATTTAAAAGATTTATAATTATCCAATATCTTGTAAAAGTAAAATTATTAAAATTTTTCTTTGTAAAATTTCAGAATATCCTTAACTTTGTGCTCAAAATTTTGGGCAGATAGCTCAGTTGGTAGAGCAAAGGACTGAAAATCCTTGTGTCGGCGGTTCAATTCCGTCTCTGCCCACCTTGACCGACTTAGTCGGAATTCTGTAAGCCAAGTAACCAAGCTTGGCTTTTTTGTTTTAAAGATTGAGAATTTCAAATGCGGCAATAATGAACTGAATTAAAATCTATAATTATTTTAAAACAATTTGAATTCAACTTAAAAATAAATTAAAAATAGTTAGTCTAAACTTCTCCTATAAACAAACTCCTCCCCATTCCAATATTTTATTTGGGAATTTAACAAATTGCAGTATTCTTCCGTATCTGTTAGCGGAGGTTTTAGTTTTCCTTGAACAACTAATGAATCTCTCATAACGCGAAATTCATTTCCAATAACAATTTCAAAATTATTTAATAAGTAATTATAGTAATAATGTATACTTGCTTTGTTCATATCCATTTCAACATTTACCAGAATTTTATTTTCTTCAGATCGATGCAAAGTTCCTCCACATAAAATTCCTTCGATTCTCTGATTGATATAATGAGTATAATCTGTTTTGGGAAACAAAATATATTCCTCTAAATCTGCAATTGGTAAATATTTATATTGATAATTTGATGTAGTTGGACATTGACCACTTAGTTTTTCAATTTCAATTTGCATAATTCCAGCCTGCTCAAATCCATTATTTACAAAGTTTCCAATCAATTCTTTTTTTCCGTCACCATCAAAATCAAAAATAATTCCATTTGTAATAAAGCCAGCGTTCCATAAAGTTGAGTTTACTCTTTTGCCGGTTTTTAAATCCAATTGAAAAATAGCAGAGGAATAAGATTTAATATTATTTGCGACACAAACCAAAGATTTTTTATTTTGAATAGTTACTGTATCTATTAAAAATGAACTATAAATTGTATTCATTTTTTGCAAATTGGTAGTAATTGTGTCTTTAAAATTATAATTCCAAATCTCATTCTTGTTTTTATCCAAACATATAATTCTTCTAAAATTTGTTTTATCATTTAATTCTGATATGTCTTCATTCGCTAAAATTACTTCATTAATTCCATCATTATTTATATCAACCAATTTTTGGTAATATCTAAAATAAGTTTCATATTTCACCATAGTTGGATTGTAACCCATTTTCCGTGACCATAAAACTTTTCCGGATTTATTTTTTACAAAAATTGAATTTTCGGAAGATTCCAATATTGCCGGATTATCATCCCAATCGCGATAAAGTAAAAATCCGAGAATTAATATAAGCGGCAAAATTATTACAACAGCTTTCCAATTTCTCCTAATTTTTCTTGATGTTTTCTTAACCAAACTCAATTTTTTAATTTCAACTAAATTTCTTCTGTTAAACAAATCTTCCAAACTTTCCACTGCGATAATCGAAATTTTCCGTTTAGGAAACTCTTTTTGCAATTCAACTAATTTTAATTGAGCGGCAATTTCATCTTTTTTTGGAACAACAAAAGTTTGTTCTGCAGAAAAAAATACAAGCTCAGTTTTCTTTTCAACAACATCGCTACTTACAGAAAGTATTTCATTGTTTTTGTTAATTCCGCCGGTGATAACAATTCCGGGCTTTATATTTATTGTGTAATCAGCATTGCTTAAATCAAGTAATTTTTGAATGAATAAAACTGTAATTGCCGTTCCAAAAGAATTTCCAATATAATTTACGGATTTTTGATCGAACTGAATTATAACTTCATAAAATTTTGATTTTGATTTCATGAATGATTGAAGAAAATTTATTGCACTATTCCATGAAATATTAATTTGATCGGAAAGTTTTTCTTCCAGATTTGCATTGCTGGGAATAATGATAAATTTATTTTTTTCATTTGTAAATTTTAATGAAATTGAAATTGTTTCAATGAATCCGCTGTTTAGAATATTTTCATTTTCAAATTTTTCTATTACCGGAAATTTTATTTTATTCTCGTTAATATCTAAAACTTCACCATTTAATATTTTTCGTAGCTCTTCAAATTTAACAGAAAATATTTCAATCGAATAAGAAAGTTTATTTTTAATTTCTTCAATTGAAATGTTGTTAACTAATTCTTTAGATAAAATAATTATTTGGGAAAAACTTTTTGGGTGAACAAAATTAGGGATTGTGTTTTGAAGAAGAACAGCATAATGTTCAATAAATTCGGTAGTAAACGCTTCAATAACGATTTTATTCTTTGTTGAAAGTACTAATGCAAAATATTCTGAAATGAGAAAAAGTTTAATTCTGTCATGAACATTTTCGTTTAATTTTTGGATTAAACTAATTCTATCATTTTCTAAATCAATAATATTCAAAATTTCAACTCACAATAATTGAATCAAAATTTTAATTAAAACAATTTTACAAATATTAATATTATAATTTGATAAACGAAAGATAATTAATATTTAATTTGAGATTATCGAAGATACTATTTTTTGTTTTTTATCCATTTCATAATATTTGCAGGTGGTCTATTATTCTGCAATTCATTTGCCATAAATTCCATTGCTAAATTTATATGATTAAAAAAATATTTATATCCAGAACATAAATAATTTAAATTATTCTCACCATCCGGAGATTTTATAAATCTATGTTTGGGGCATTCGCCATTGCATGCAAAAAGAAATTCACAATTTTTACAATAGTTTGGTAAAGTTAATTTTTTATCTAAACCAAATTTAATTTGCTTACCGGAATCCACCATTGTTTCCAATAAATTGGTCTTTATATTCCCTAATTTATTTTCTGGATAAACATAATGATCACATGAGTAAAGATCTCCGTTATGTTCAATGGCTAAAGCACTTCCGCAAGTTTCTCTAAATATACAAAGACTTGATTTTTGACCAATCCAAGATTCGAGCGCAAGATCAAAAATTTGAACAAAATATTTTCCGACATCATTTTTAATCCATTCATCAAAAATAGCAGTAAGAAATTTTCCGTATTGCAATGATTCAACAGACCATTCAGTTACTTCTGCTTCACCATCAAATTCCGGAGGAATTAAATTTAATTTTGTTGAATTGTTTTGTTTTGATTTTCTTTCAACAATTGGAATAAACTGCATAAATCTGCTGTCTATTTTTTTTAGAAAATTATAAACTTCAAGCGGCTTATATGCATTATCTTTTTGTATGCAAGTTAGCGTATTAAATTCAACATTGTATTTTTTTAAGATAGAAATCCCATTCATTACTTGATCGAAAGAATTTTTACCGCCTTTAAATATTCTGAATTTATTATGAATTTCTTCCGGTCCATCAATAGAAATTCCAACAAGAAAATTATTATCCGATAAAAATTTACCCCAATCATCATTTAATAAAATTCCATTTGTTTGAAATGAATTAAAAATTTTTTTTCCACTTGAGTATTTATTTTGCAAATGAATTGCATTCTCAAAAAAATCAATTCCGAGAATAGTAGGTTCGCCGCCTTGCCAAACAAATGTTACATCTTGAACAACCTGTGTTGAAATATATTGTTTAATATATTCTTCAAGAACAGAATCATTCATTTTCCAATTCTTATTATGAGGATATAATTTTTCTTTTTCAAGATAAAAACAATAAGTGCAATCTAGATTACAAATGGGCCCAGTTGGCTTTGTAATAATGTTGAAGGCGTAAGAATTTTTCATTCAGTATTTTCTATGATGTAAAATAATTTCAGATTTTTTAATTCATCCAAAATGTTGCTGAAGAAAACCACAATATTGTTCCGATTGCCATAATTATTTTATTAGTTTCCATTGAAATAACATTTGTAAAAACCAAAATTGATGGTAGAATTGTTGATATCAATCCGATTAAAGATAAAATCATTAAAACAGTTTTCATATATTTTCCTAATTCAATTTCTTCTGAATAAAATAACTACCTAAAACAAAAATAAATGAAGCAACAAACCATCCGGGAAGTCCTAAGAAAAATATTTCAATTCCAAAATAAAAGTTTAGGAATAAACTAATAAGCAACGTTAAACTCCAAGAAAGTGCGGCGGCAATATTAAATGATTTATTAAACTTTTCAGCAAAATATCTATGTAATTTAAGTTTTGGAAGAATATAAAAATCCATCATAATTATCGCACCCATTGGCATTAAAACTAAACCGTACAAAGCAACAAAATCCAATAATTTCATAACTAATGCGGGGAACATTGAGGCAACAGTAGTAATAATTCCAACAACCATCGTAACTTTCCAAGTTTTCCATTCGGGGCGAATAGCTTGCAAAGCCAAACCAGCTCTGTAAATTGTTGGGTTTGCAGTTGTCCATCCGGCAATAATAACAGTTAAAGCCCCAGCAAATCCAGCTGCGCGATATGCAATTGGTCCCGGTGCAAATTCATTACTAAAATTTGATTCCTTCAAAAAAACAGCATATAATATTCCAGAAGCAATCCATGCAAAATAATGTCCAACAAACATTCCCGCTGCAGAATTAAATCCGTAATACCATTTTTTTGCATATCTTAAAATTGATAAATCTGCCATTCCAATATGCATTGCCATATTAGCAAACCAAGCAAAAAACATAATATGCCAAAAATTAAATTTACTTTGTCCTTCAAGCGGATTTCCAGTCCAGATTGTTTGATCTGCTTTAGTCCAAAATTCAGATATCGAATTTATTTCTAATATTGGTAAAACAGCTATTGCAGCACTAATAAAAACAAGAATCATCCAAGGTGCGGCAATATTCGCAACTTTTGAAACCACGCTGTACCCAAACATCGCCACAATTGTTGTTAAAGCGCCAACAATAATTACTGCAGCAATCCACCCAATACTATTTGGAAGCCAATCATTTAAAGTTGGCATTTGTAAGCCAAATGGAATCCCAACTGCAGTTGCAGAAACAGCAATCATTGATCCAGCCAAAAAACAAAACATTAAAGCATTTACTAAATTATATATTGTAGTTAATTTTTTTCCGCTAATCTTTTCTAATAAATAATAAAGTGTTATCCTTTCCTTTACTGCAATTGGTCCCGTTAAAAATGACCAACTTAAAACAGCTAATAAATTTCCAACAAGTAAACCTAAAATTAAATCAACAGTTGTAACACCATGCGCAACAAATAAAGGACCTATTACAAATTCAGTACCGGCGGTATGTTCCCCGGCATACATTCCAAGAAAACTTTTCCAACTTTTTAATTTATTTACCGGAACCGGTTGACGTTCAAATTCTTCAACTGAATCTAAATGATCCTTAAGATTGTTTTTTTTCATACATCCTCAAATAGAATTTGGGAGAATTATTTTCTACTGCACAAAATTTTATTTTCGTAATTATTCATTTCTTTTATCCATTCTCTTTCAAGCGATACATTATTTGAATAACAATAATAATCCCAAACAGCACCAATTGGATTGAATTTAATTTCTTCCAATGCTGCTAATCTTGCTAAATAATTATTTTCTGATTCTAATTTTTTAATTTTTTCTATCGGTTCAAGTAAAGCTGATAAAAGACTTTTTAAAGTTGATCTTATTCCAAGTACATAAGCACCTAATCTATTTACAGAGCCATCAAAAAAATCCAAAGCTAAATTTATTCGAGAATCTAATTTATATCTAATAATTTGTGCACAAACTTCCATTAGTTCATCGTTTAAAATTGGAATGTGATCGCTATCCCATCTTACTGCTCTACTTATGTGAAATAATATTTCATTTGAGAATTGCAAAACAGAACTTATTTTATCCGAAACATTTTCTGATATATGGAAATGTCCCATATCCAAGCATATCATTTTATTTCTTGTTAAGGCATAACCCAAATAAAATTCGTGCGAACCTACAACATAAGATTCACTTCCTATTCCAAATAATTTACTTTCAACTGCATCTTTTATAAACTTATTTTCGAATTTAACTTTAAATATTTCGTCCAAACTTTCTTTAAGCAATTCCCGAGGTTTCCACTTATCATAACGGATATCTTTTGATCCATCCGGAATCCATAAGTTATGGATTGATGGAGAATTGAATTCCTTTCCAAAGTAGGCTGTAATTTCACGCACGTTTAACATGTTCAATCCAAAACTCTCTAATATCATCATCATAATTACTTAGAGTAAATCCGCTTTCAGCATTTGGATGTGAAAAACATGTTGCATTAAAATCCAATTTAAGATTATTATTTTTTGCCCAGTCAATCCAATTTTGAAATTGTTTGGGTTCAATTTCATTTCTATCAACTTTCCTACCACTAAAATCTCCATAGATTGCATGTAGATTAAATCTGTGTTTCCCCGGAACAAGAGAAAAAACTTTTTCCATATCAGATTGCAATTCTCTAATTGTTCTTGCTTTTCCAAAATAATTTCCAGTTACTCGAATTCCGCCATCGGACAATTGAGAATTGGGCTTTTCAAATCCGGCAACATCATCGGCTTGCCAGCAATGTACTGAAATGGAAAATTTCCGCAATCTTTCTAAAGCTTCATCAACATTAACACCAAATGATGAATAAACTTCTTTTGCATTTTCGAAATTTTGAATAATACTTTTCATTTATATTTTATTTTTTTAAAAATTAGTCAATAATTATTTCATCAATAAACATCCAAGCTTTACCACCGCTGCCTTTGTGCCAATTTGGACATTCATTTAAATTTTCCGCAACTATTTTTATGTATTTTGCATTAGAATTTACATTTGCCGAAAAATCTTTTGTAAATGGTTTCTGATTTTCATTTTTACTAACACTATAATCTATAACGGAAATTTCTTCAAAATTAATGTTATCATTAGATATATAAAACGAAACTTTTTTGGGTAAAAATATCCAAGAATTTAAGTTTGATAAGCAACCTAAGTTAATTGTTTTTACAAATTTATTTTCTCCAAAATCTAAAATTGCTTCAAAATTTTTACCTTCAAATCCCAGCCAATTTCCATCATTATAATTTCCGGAACCGCGATTTCCGTCAACTAAAATCAATTTTCCAATTTTTGAATATTTTTCTTCGGGTAAATTTTTTAGCTCAATGTTTTCTACTGACTTAATTTTATAGAATTGTACTGAATTTATTGGACTTTCAACATATCCATCCTTAAATGTAATTGTATTAATTTTTTCAGATTCATCAATAAGTATTTTTGTTTTATAAAGCTCGGAATTTTCATTTGGTTTATTCTCTCCAAAAGTAAATCTTATTTCAGAATTCTCATCGTTAGATTGTAGTTCTACTTGAATATTATTTTGAAATAAATAACTTTCTTTTATTTCAGAATTATCAATTTTGATAACCGGTTTTGAAGCGATCTTATTTTCTTCGCCAATAATTTTTATGCAAATTGGGAAATCATTTTCACTAAGATTTGACGGTAAAAATATCTTTGTCTCAAAACCTTGTTTCGAAAATTTTACATCCTCTGAATTTAATATCTGCATTTTTGAATTTTCTTTTGGAGCTACATATTTAATTTTAATAGTATCAGATTTTGGTTTTTTTAGTATAAATGCAAAATAATTTTCTAAATTTTTTGATTTTGTATATTTAATATTTTCGCCTTCAAAATAATTTTTTATCGGTCTTGTGTAATAAATTCCTTCAGAATTCTTGTTCATCCATTCACCTACTTTTGTTAATCTTTCAATGCTGGCTTGAGGAATATTGCCTTTTGAATCTGGACCAACATTTAATAAATAGTTACCGCCTTTGGAAGCAATATCAATTATATTATAAATTATTGTTTCTGCAGATTTCCAGTTTTCATCACCTTTTTTATAACCCCAAGAATCATTCATCGTCATGCATGCTTCCCAAGGAAATGCAGAAGTTGTTTCCAATATTTCTTGTTCGGGTGTTCCAAAATCACCGGCAGAATTTGCTTCTTTATTCATTCCTTGCATTCCATCGCGACCTTTTCCGACTCTATTATTAATAATTAATTCCGGTTTGATATTTCTTAAATGATTGTATAAACTTTTTCCTTGATCTTCTGTCCATTCATCAATCCATTCACCATCAAACCAAAGAATTGAAAGATTATCAAATTCTTTTAGAAGTTCTTCGAGCTGTGGAATTAAATATTCATCTCTATATTTTGCAAAATTTTCCTTTGTTGCATTTGGATGATGCCAATCCATTATGGAATGATAAAAGCCTAATTTTATTCCTTCTTTTTTGCATGCTGCCGCTAGTGGTTTTAGTAAATCTTTTTTGTATGGAGTAAAATCAACAATATCATAATTTGTAATTTTTGAATTCCAAATACTAAATCCATCATGGTGTTTAGAAGTTATAACAATATATTTCATTCCAGCTTGCTTTGCTATTTTCACCCATTTCTCAGCATCATATTCTACCGGATTAAATTCAGCTGCAAATTTTTCATATTCTTTTACTGGAATTTTTGCAGCGTCCATAATCCATTCGCTAATTCCAGATACCATTTCCCCCTTATACCAACCAGCTGGAACTGAGTAAATTCCCCAATGGATAAACATCCCAAATTTTGCATCTGTCCACCATTCCATTCTTTCTTCTTTATTAGATTGAGTCTCTTTTAAATAGTCTTTTGGGCCACAGCTTAGAAGTAAAATGGAGAGGAAAAAAATCATTTTAAAATTTTTCATTTTAATACTCATAAATTGTTTAAAATTTATTTGATTATTATTTCATCTATAAACAACCAAGCTTTTCCTCCTTTACCACTATGCCAATCCGGACATACCTTAATATTCTTTGCGGAAATTTTTATAAATCTACTACTCAAATTATTTAAACCAAATTCAAATACTTTTGTTTCGATGTTAAATGAAGGTTCAATTTTATTATGAATTGATTTGATATCAATATAAGAATTACCATCCTGAGAAATTTTTACATTAACACTTTTAGGAGGAAAAATCCATGAACTTTGATTTTGCAAAAAACTTGCAGAAATTTTATTAACTTTCCGAATTTCAGTCAAGTCAATTATAGCTTCAAAATCTACTTCTTCAAATCCAAGCCATTTGCCATCATTGTAATCAAGTGAACCTAACCATCCATCGCTAATAATTTTACTTTCGCCTTTACCATATTTACTGTTTGGGTTTGTACTTAATTGTACATTTTTACCGACCGCAAGATGATTTTCAAACTTAACTCGTGATTCTCCAATTCTACCAGGCTCTCTGTTTTCATTACCTTTAATTCCGGTTAATCGATCACCGAGTTCATATCTAGCTTTTTCGCCAATCTTTTTGAGCTTCTCAACTATTTCAGGATATTTATCAAATACGTTATTTTGTTCTTCAATATCTTCATCTAAATTATACAATTGATAATCAATTGTTTTTTGCCAAGTTGGTCCGGGAAATCCATCTTTACCTACCTCCATACCTTCGTAACTACGTTGAGTGCAAGGAAAATATAATTTCCATTCATTCTTTCTAACAGCAATCAAATCATAATCATAGAAGTACCAAAATTCATCTCTTGGCATTACGTCTTTTTCATTTTTTAGCAATGGTAAAATGTTCACTCCATCAATTTTGTTTTCTGGAAGTTTGGATTCGGTAATAGCAGCTATTGTTGGCAGAAAATCTATTGTCGAAGCCATTTTTTCGCATTTAAGATTTGATTTAATTTTTTCAGGCCACCTTATAACACAAGGAACTCTTGCACCTCCCTCCCACATTGTTCCTTTACCTTCTCTCAAAGGATAAGCAGAACCAGCATGATTTCCAAAATTTAACCAAGGACCATTATCACTTGTAAATATTACCAATGTATTTTGATCAATCTCATTTTCTTTCAATGATTTCATTACTTCACCAACAGACCAATCAATTTCCATGATAACATCACCAAATAAACCCTTTTTACTTTTTCCTTTGAATTTATCAGAAACCGCAATTGGAACATGTGGCATTGAATGAGCAAGATATAAGAAAAATCTATTCTTTGAATTTTTATTAATAAAATTTACAGCTCGTTCAGTATATTTTGTTGTAAGCTGAGCTTGGTCATCCAAATTTTTGACTGATTCAACTTGGTCATTTCCATCAATTAATTTTAACTCCGGATAAAAACTTTTAAAATTTTCAGCGGGTTTTCCGTCAAATCCAACCGGCCACATATCATTAGAATATGGCAAACCAAAAAACTCATCAAAACCTTGCTGTAAAGGTAAAAATTGTTTGTGATGTCCCAAATGCCATTTACCAAAAATGGCAGTTTTATAATTTTTCTTTTTCAAAAGTTTAGCAATGTTTTCTTCTTTGGGATTTAATCCAATGGTTGCAGAATGATTTAATGCACCTCTAATACTTACCCGCTCTGAATAACAACCGGTCAGCAAAGCAGCTCTGGATGCACTGCAAACAGCTGTGGCAACATGGAAATCTGTGAAGATCATTCCTTCTTTTGCCATTTTATCAAGATTTGGTGTATTGTAACCTTTTGCTCCAAATGATCCTATATCCGCATAGCCAAGATCATCGGTAAAAATTAAAACAATATTTGGAAGTTCATCTTCGGAAAGCAATTCGCATGAAGAAATGTATGGAGCTAAAGCGGCTATAGATATACCTTTTCCAACGTCAACAATAAATTTTCGTCTTGAGATATTCTCCATTTAAACTCCTATCAAATTTGAAATTTACTCAACCGAAATTTTTTCTCTCATTTTTATATCTTTTGATGAAGTGCCTATCATTATTCTAAATTCGCCGGGTTCAATAATTCTATTAAGATTTTTATCAAGCATTTCTAATTGTTCCGGTCTAATTGTAAAGTTAACTTTTTTTGTTTCACCAACTTTTAGATTTATTCTTTGAAATCCTTTAAGTTCTAAAATTGGTCGGGCAACTGAAGCAAACAAATCTTTTATATACAACTGAACAACTTCATCTCCATCAAAATTTCCAATATTTTTTAAATCAAATTCTAAATTGATATTTTCACCAATTGCAAATTTCTTTTTATTTAATGTTAAATTCGAGTACGCAAAATTTGTATAGCTTAAGCCAAAGCCAAATGGAAACATTGGCTGACCCGTAAGATTCTCATAATCATCACCTCTTCCCGTTGGTTTATGATTGTAATACAACGGAAGTTGCGATTCATCAATCGGGAATGTAATTGGCAATCTGCCAGCGGGATTGAAATCACCAAATAAAACATCAGCAACTGCATTTCCCCCTTCATCTCCGGGATACCATAAATCAAGTATTGCCGGAATATTATTGATCCAATTCTGCATAACAACTGCACTTCCCCCAACTAAAAGTACAATTGTAGGTGTTCCGGTTTCAGAAATTTTCTTGATCATTTCTTCTTGTTTGCCGGGTAAATTTAAAAATGCTCTATCACGAAATTCACCTTCTTCAATTCCCGCAACTACAACAGCAATATCACTTTTCGCAGCTAAACTTACAGCATCATTTATTTTTTTATTTGATTCATTATTAACATTTGCATCCCAAATTAACTTAACCCTTGCATTTCCGGAAGTTGTGTAGAATTTTATTTTAATATCATAAGATTTATTTTTTACAAATTTATACGGCACTAATTTTGTATTGTATGATTTCTGAATCCAATTATCAATTACCAATTCATTATTTATAAAAATTTTGTAACCATCATTTCCTTCAATTCCAATATTTACAAAACCATCAATCGGTCCAAGAATTTTCCCATCCCAAATAACAGAGTACCAATCATAATCTAATTTTTCTTGATCCGGTGAAAATAAAGTCCATCTAAAATTTATTGATTCATCCAACTTTGTAAATTTAGGTTCATCAGTGAAATTCGGATTATCATAATACTTTCCGATTAAACCGTTCTGTTCTTTTCCATTATATTCTGATATGAGAAATTCTGTTGGTACAATTTTAGAAAGTTGATCTTCTCTGCCACAACCAGGAAGATATTCAACTTGTGCAAAATTTTTAGTTTTGGTTTTTATTCCATCAAGAATATTTACAACATTATTTCCGGGACCGCTGTATCCGCCAAGTCTTGCTTCAACTGCATCTTCTCCAATCACTGCAATTTTTTTAATTTTTTCCTTATTGATTGGCAGCAAATTATTTTCATTTTTTAGCAAAACAATTGATTCCAAAGCCGCTTTCTTTGCTAAAGCTCGATGTTCATCATTTGCATTAAAGTTATTTGCAACACTTGCATCAACATATGGGTTTTCAAAAAGTCCTAAATTAAACTTTGCAGTCAAAACTCTTTTGACCGCAGCATTAATATCTTCATTGCTAATCATTCCTTTTCCAAAAGCTTCATAAAAAAGTGGAAAATGTTCATAAGAAGTTTGAAATATTACATCCAATCCACCATCAATAGATTCTTTAGTTGATTCAGCATAATTCTTTGTTGTAAAATGTAATACATTAGCGCCGCCAATTGCACCGGCATCTGAAATAACAAATCCTTTAAATCCCCATTCGTTTTTAAGTTTTTTATTCAATAGCCAATCGTTTGCTGTGCATGGAGTTCCATCATATGAATTGTAAGAAATCATTAATGATAACGCATTCCCTTTTTGAACTGTATTCCTAAATGCCGGGAAATATATTTCCTCCATTAGCCTTTCGTTAAAATGAATTGGATAGCTGTCCCTTCCTCCATCACCAACATTTGCTGCAAAGTGTTTTGGAGTTGTAATTACTCCCATTTTTTCAAATTCGGAAACAAATGCAACGCCCATTTCTGAAGTTAGATAAGGGTCTTCCCCATAAGTTTCTTCAACTCTTCCCCAACGAACATCTCGTGCAATATTTATTACGGGAGAAAGTATTTGTCTTATTCCTCTTGATTTAACTTCTGTTGCTATTGCATGAGCAACATCTTTCATTAAATCAGTATTCCAAGTTGCTGCAAGACCAATAGCTTGAGGAAATGCTGTTGCATTATCTCTAACTAAACCATGAAGTGCTTCATCAAAAGGAATGATTGGAATTCCCAAGCGAGTTTCTTCTACAAAATATTTTTGAATTTCATTGATTTTATTTGCAACAGATTCAGCAGAACCGGATTTGCCATAACTTAAAAGCTGTTCTGCTGCATTGCTTGAGGTGCCTTTTGTTGAAACTTGAAAACCAAAAATTCCATTTTTATATTTTTCTTTTCCATCACTCAAATCCCCGGGAATCATAAACATTTGCCAAAATTTTTCTTCTAAAGTCATTTTTGATAGTAGATCTTCTACTCTTTGTTCAACTGGTAAATCTCTATTTTGATATGGATATTTTTGTCCAATAATTTGAGAAGTTAAAAAGCTGAGTAATATTAATACAATTTTTCTTTTCATATTTTTCTTGTGTTTTTTTTAATTTTTAATATTGCTATATGCAAACTTGAATAAAATAGCCATAAAGTTTTAATCAAACTTAGGTGATATTTTTATTGTTTCTATTGAATTGTTGCCTAATTTAATTTTAATAGAATTTTCATTGTTAGGAATCTGCGTTATATTTTCTTCAATTAAATTTGTTAATATTGCCGATTTTATTTTTGAAAAACTCAAAATTTCTATTTCGTTATCTTTCCCAAGAATATCAAAACATCTTACAATTATTGAGCTATCATCTTCAGATTTCTTGATTGTTGAAATAATTACATTTGATTCATTTGTTTTGAAGAAACTTTCAACTTCATTAAGTTCAGCATTTTCAAATTTATTTGGATTAACAACAACAATTAATTTTTCATTAGCTTGCTTTCCAAATTGAAATCCATTATCCCAACCACTTTTATGAGAAGTAAAACTAAAATTGTAATGGTGATTTCCGGTTTGCAGATATTCATTTCCTTCACCATGACAGCTTTTTCTTGATGCTAATAAAATTGGTTGAAGAATTGTTATATCAGAATTCAAATTTGTCGGATCAATATAATCAGCAACAGCAACGCATGAACTTAAAGTAACACCAAACTGGTTACCATTTGCACCAATCCAATTTTCAATTCCACGCGGATGAATTTCCTTGCACTCAGTTGTATATCTTTCGCCAGCCGAACCTTTAAGCTCATCTTCACCAACATTAACAACTCCAAATGCTGTTTCATAGGATACTTGAGCATTTCTAATATTTATTGGTAAAGCCATTCTGTATTCTCTGTAAAGTACGCCTTCCCAATTTTTCAATGCAATATCAAAATCAATTCGTTTAATATTTTTATATAAAATTATTTTTTGTTCAACAACAGCATTTCTAATTTTTTGTCGTGATAAAAATGAACTAAAGACATCTCCATTTTCAATAAGTTTCCAATCAGTTTTATAATTACTTGTTTTATCAAACCCTTCCATAGTCGGCTGCTGAATATCTGAAAATTCTCCAGCTCCATTTCCTTCTGATTTCATTGTGAAAACTTCACCACCTTTAAAAGAAGATATATCCAGTAATTCAACATTTAATTCTTTGTCAAAAATACTTTCTAATCCTCCGTTACCAAATTTAACTTTATAGAACTGAGTTTCGTAAATATTACTCTGTTTAATATTTTCGTTGATTTTAGAATCTATCAAATAAAAAGTATTGTACCCAATTGATGGAATATTTTCAGCAATAAAATTTATTTTCGCAAACTTTAAACTTTCATCTTCATAAATTTCTTTATCAATTATTTGAATTGGGATATTTTCATTTTTTAGATTAACCAATTTTGGAAACCGAATTTTTCCTTTATCAAAATTTATCACAAATTCAACCGCATCATTTCTTTCCCAGTTTAAACTATTAAAAACAACAATAGGAATACCTTTTTCCTTATCAGTATTTATTTTTGAAGCTATTGAATTAGTAGAAATCTCAACTAAATTTTTAGCTTCATTTTTTGCATGAACGAATTTACTTAAAAAGAGATCATCTGTCGTTTGTCCTTCCTTACCTCCCCAACCATGATCCGGATAAATCTTTGCTTCCCAAGCATCATTAATTTGTTTAGAAGGATAATTACCAAAACTATTTGAAGTAAGTGAATTAATTGATGCAAATTTTTCTGCAACTGTTAACAAAATATCTGCTTCTCTACTTGCTTTTAATGCTTGATAATGAGATGGCCCATGAATATAAAGCCACACTGCTGGCCTCTCTCCTTTAATTTGAGGAATTTCAGATGCAGCTGAAACGAAATTATCTAAAAATTCATCAGCAGTTTGAATTTTAAATTTAGGGAGCTGAAATTTTAATTTTGATCCAACATTCGTTTCTATTTCATTAATACTTTCCCAGTTCTTTATTATGTGGCTATAATCTTTTGCTGGACTCATATCCCAATCCGATAAAAGTGGGATGATATTTTTTTCAGAATTATTTAAGAAATATTTTTCCCAGCTTAATGAAGATTCTGCAATATAATTGGCAGCATCATAAACATCTTTTTGTAAATGAGTGAAAGCATCTGCATAATGTCCGGGAGAAAAAGTCGTAACAAATGAACTATCCGGACTATACCAATTATAAATTCCTTTTTGAAATCTGCTAATCATCAAATAATCAACACCGGACTTTTTCAAAATTTGAGGCATTTGTAAAACTCTGCCGGGAACATCAACATTCCAATAAACTTTAGCATTATAATTAAAATTTTCTTTTAACCATTTTCTACCAAAATAAAATTGACGAACAAGCGATTCACCAGAATACATTTCTTCATAAGGCTGAATGTAACTTGCACCGCATGATATTTTTCCATCATCTAATAATTTTTGTAAAGTTGCTTTTTGATCTGGATGCCTCTCGATATATTCCTTAATCATTAAAGCATCTTCAATATCAAACCGATATTCCGGATTTGATTCAATTGCTGTTTTAATAAGCGGAGTAAGAAGCATTGTATCTCTTTCAATAACACATTTTTCCGGACTATCCATCCATGCAATATCTTGATGACTGGAATTCATTAGATGAATTTGTCCTTTGCTGAGTTTAGAGTTAGATAAGTTGAGAAGATTTTTAACGGTAAAAGGTTTATAAATCCTTTCACAAATTATTTTTGTGTTATTTTCAGATTTTATTATTTCATTATTTAAAACTGAATTTTCTAAAAGTTTCTGAGTTTTAAATTCATTCTTTAGATTTGGTAAATCAATTAATTCAGAGTTTTCATCATTAACAATAAATCTTGAATTAAAGATATTTTTGATATTTAAATTTAATTCTCCAGTGGAATGATTTTTATCTTCTTTCAATAAAACATCATAATTATTTGAACCAATTTTTATATTCAGTCTTTTATCTTTATAAGTTATCGGAGCAGTAAAATTAAGAATTGTTTTTTCATCATTTTGGAAATCGACATTTAACCAAGTTTCAAATTTCGCTAAATTTTGAATATAAGAAATTACATCTGATGATTTGAAAACAATCAGCCAAGTATTGTTTCCCGCAGCTTCACCAACAATTTTAATTTTGACTGTTTGATTAGGTTTTATCCAACTTTTAGGAGCATACAAAGACATGTAACCATGTGCATCATTATGCTGATCAAGTTCAATTGTTGTAAACTCTAAAATTCCTCCTTCGGGATTTTCAAATTTTCTATCTTCATCTCTTCCGCTAATAAATTCAAAACGTTTTACATCATTAAAAAAAACATCAAATTTTTGACCATTGCCTTTCATGTCAACTGCTGCAATCCACGTAAACCACAAACCCTTTGCAAGATTCTCCGGAATATTTTGGGTTTCCCATTCAATTGACATATTACCATCAGTACATCTTGTAAGCAAGCCTTGAGTTACATCCGTTCTAAGACTGTGATAAATAAAATCATTTGCGCCAATATTTTTTGAAAATCCTTCCAAATGATTTTTTGACTTTAAAGCAAAATTAAATTGTTTAATTAATTTCGTATTATTTCCAAGTTGTTGTGATGTAATATTTACAACTAAGAAAAGTAAGAAGATAAATCCTTGTCTAATTTTCCTCATAAAATTTCACTTAAAATTTATTCAAAACAATGGTGAATTAATTCTTCAACAGTTGTTGTAACTAAGCAAACTGATGTATCAGCAGCTCCATAATATATTTTCACTTCTGAATTTTCTTTGGCAAAACCTTCTGTGTCGAATTCTTCGACAATAATTCCAGTTGGGAATACAACGTTTGGTACTTGTCCAGCTAATTCATAAATCTCTCTTGGTTCCAAAATATTTTGAGTTCCCCTCGAAATTACTTTTGCGGGCTTTTCTAAATCATGAAGCATTACACCCATTTGATAAATTGGAGCATAATGCATTGCAATTCCATGATAAGTGTGAATCCAGCCTTTTTTTGTTTTAATTGGCGGAGTGCTGCTTCCAACCATTTCATCCCAATAAAATTTATTACCTTCTGCAACAATGGCTATTCTTTCCCAATTTAAAATATCTTTTGATTTTGAAACAACAATAGAATTTCCGGTTAATGGACCGCCTTCAATTTGTGCAGTATTTGGTCGTTCGAATCTATAATATTCGCCATTTATTTTTTCTGGAAATAAGACACCGTTGCGAACATTCTTTTCCGAGACTACTCCAAGAAAATTAAACTTTTGAAAATCATTTGTTTTTGCTAAACCGAGACTGCAATAATTATCAATATCCATTGCAAACATTATAAAATATTCATTTTCAATTTTTGTAATTCTAGGATCATACATGTGATAAAGTTTTCCACCAAGATTTTCCAAACCTTCTAATTCAACTATTTTATTTTCAACATTATATTTTAAGCCATCTTCACTTTCAGCCATAACGAAAAAAGTTCTTCTTCCTCTATTTTGAACTCTTAACATTAGCAAATACTTATTTCCAAATTTTATTGCACCGGGATTAAACACAGATGTTGCATCAATCAAATGCGGTTTGATATTGGGAATATCTGAATTTTTCACAACCGGATTATTTTTATATCTTAACATACTTTCTATTTTTCCTTAAATTTTTAACTATTTATTTAATTGATTTATTGCAAACGCATAAGCACCCAATGAAATTGCTAAGCTTGTACCAATTTTGGAAATTCCAACACCAATTCTTGTTTCCGGATCATACTTAATTTTTTTATCGGAACCAATTATTTCTAATTCTTTTGTAGAACCTTTTAAAAAATTTGCAAGTTCATTTTCTGATTCTAAATTATAAATCTTTTGAGTCAATCTTCTAAATTCAGATCCATCTTCTCTTATAAAATTGGAATTCATTTCGTTTACTAAATGAGGCATAAATAAATCAGATGCGCCAGATAATCCTCCCCCAATTACAATGAGTCCATCAATTAGAGTTATAGCATTTGATATTGAATCCCCTACAGCTTCAGCCATTGTTTTAAAAGCTGTAATTGCTGCTTCTTTATTACCTTCTTTTACACCGTTTGCAATTTCAAATAAAATTTTTGGTTCCGGAGATTCTATCGGTGAAATACCAACAATATCTGCATAAACCTTTTTTATGCCTCTGATGCTTCCATGTTCTTCAATATTTAATTTGGGTGAAAGTTTATTTCGCATCAACCAAATTTCTGCGGCACCAGAATTATCACCAGTAAATAATTCTCCATCTCGAACAATACCAGCACCAAAACCGGTACCGAGTGTAAGTCCAAATAAATTTTTATATTGTTTCGGACTACCAGCTTCTTTTAATTTTTTATTAATTTCCGGAAGGAATCCAAAAATTGCTTCTCCATAAGCATAAAGATCTCCATCATTATTGATGAAAACTGGAATGCTGAATTTATTTTGTAAGAAAGGACCAAGTGCAACACCACCTCTGAATGCTGGAAGATTAGGCAAATCTCCAATAATTCCATTTGGATAATCTGCTGGTCCGGGAAATGCGAAACTAATTGCTACCGGCTCTTCTTTTAATTTTGATTTTACTTCATTAAAACCTTCAACCAAAGTTGATAACATTTTTTCCAGATCTGTTGGTTGAGATGGATATTTTATTTCATCTAAAATTTGTTTATTTCCTTGAATTGCTGTAAACACTAAATTTGTACCGCCGGCATCAAGTGTCATAACAAGTCTTTTATCATTTTCAAAATTCATTTTAAACCTTATAATTGTGAGATTTTATTTACAATTTTTAATTAAGTCAAATTCGAGCAAATTATTCTAATAATTCTAAGCAATTTTTTTCTTTCCTTTTAGTGATAATACCAATAAATATGCAAAGCAAATTGCCGGAACAATATAAGCAAGAGTTAATAAATCTCTATCAACCAATTCTCCCATAATTAATGGAACAATTGCTCCACCGCTAATTGCCATAACCATTAAGCCGGAAAGCTCACTTGATCTTTCTGGTTTTTCTTCAATTGTAATTGAGAATAACATTGGCCAAATATTTGCGAATCCTAAACCGCCCAAAATAATTCCAATAATAGATAAATATTCTTGTCCAGTCATAATTAATATCACCCCTAATAATCCAAGTACAGCAGAAATTCTAAAAAAAGTTCTTGCGTTAATATTTATACTTCCGGCAACTAATCTGCCAAAAGTTATAGTTCCAAAAAAAACTGTTGGTCCCCATAATGCAGCTTTATCTGCAGAGAATCCAAAACTTTCCAATGATGGTTTTAAGAAACGTGCCATACAGACTTCAGCACCAACATAGAGAAATATTCCTAATACAGCTAAAGCAAATACTGGTTCATTTAAAAGTTTTAAAGATGATGAAATACTTGGAGGATCATCAGATTTTGTTTCATTCACTTTTAAAGATGCAACAGAAACAAATGCAATTATCATGAATAATAAAAATACTGGGAAAACACCTCTCCATCCCATAGTAGCAAAAATTGGAAGTATTAATACTAAACCAACTAAATACGCAGAGCCGGATGAACCAAGCCCTTTAATTCCTTGAGCTAATGCAAGATTCCTACTATACTTTCCTTCTTCACTTACATCATACATAATTGGATTTCCAGCGACTTGAAGAAAAGTTGTGCCCACACCTAACAGAAAAATACATATTACAAGTAATGTAAAACCGGGATCTATAAAAGTAGGTATTGCCATTGCTACAATGTTTAAACCTAATCCTATCAATAATAAATTCTTTTTTCCAATGCGAGCTGCCAAAACTCCACCAGGAACACTAAAAACCGCAAAAGCAATAAATACAAAAAATGTAAGCAAAGTTGCAACAACTGCACTTAATTCATAATTTTTTTCAACTGCACTTGCCATTGGTCCCATTGCATCTGCAACACCCATTACAAGAAATGTTAAAAATATTGGAATAGTTTTAAGTTTCATAATTTACCTTAAGATGTTTGTTGTTAATTATTTATTCAAATTACTCAATTATAATTTCATCTGAAAAAAGCCATGCCGAATTGCCGGAACCTATATGCCAATTAGGACAAATTCCAACATTCTTTGCAAAAATTTTTAATTTATTTGTTTTAATTTTCTTGAAAGTAAAAGAAAAATTTTCTTTAAAGATAATCGTAGATTTCAAATCGGATTTTCTAAATGATTTACTGAAAATTATATCACTTCCATTTGAATATGAGACTTCAACCCATTCGGGTAAAAATATCCACGATTCAAGGAATTGTAAAAAACCAATTTTTATTTTACTGATTTCAATTTCTTTACCAAAATCAATGTTGGCAACAAGATCATTTTTTTCAAAACCTTGCCATATAGATAAATCAGCACTAGAAGTCATTTTTTCCGGCCCGCAAATTCCATCTAACAATGCATTAACATCTCCGCCAGAATATTTTTTACTGAATGGAAATTCAAACGATATTTTTCCGCCAATTCCCTTATGATTTATTTTAATATTTTTTTGAGGCAAAAACTTTGTCAAATCTGTATCATCATATTTTTCTTGTAACTTTTGAAGTTCAATTTTCATTTCAGATATTACAGACTGATATTCTTGATTCTCATAAACATTGTTTAATTCATTTGGATCCTTCTCTAAATCATAAAGTTCCCAAGCATCAATATCATAATAGAAATGAATTAGCTTATAACGAGAATTTCTAATCCCATAATGTCTTTTAACGCTATGTTCAGCCGGATATTCAAAATAATGATAATAAATTGATTTCCGCCAATCAGATGGATTCTTTCCTTCTAATATTTTCTTAAGTGAATTCCCTTGCATATCTGTAGGAATTGGAACATTTGCATATTCTAAAAATGTTGGAGCATAATCAATATTTACAACCATATTTTCATTATTGACAATTCCCTTTTCACCATAAGGAACTTTTATTATTAGAGGAGTCCTTAAAGATTGCTCATACATGAATCGTTTATCAAACCAACCATGTTCGCCTAAATAAAATCCTTGATCAGAAGTATAAACCACAATTGTGTTGTCTTCCAAATTATTTTCTTTTAAATAATCCAATACTTTCCCAACATTCTCATCAACAGAAGCAATACACCTTAAATAATCTTTTATATATCTCTGATATTTCCATTTGGCTAATTCTTCATCGGTTAAATTACTTTCCTTAAAAAATTTATTTTCATCATCATAAGCATTGTTCCAAATTGATCTTTGTTCATCAGTTAATCTATCAAATGAACTTTTCCACCAATTATTATTAATCTTTTCATTTTTAAATTTAGATTTTTCATTTTCATCAATTGGAACTTTTAAATCGTAATCAATATACATATCTTCATCAATTTTCATTGTTTGATTTTTTGCGGCCTCACTTCTTGTTTTATAATCATCAAAAAATGTATCGGGAAGCGGAAATTCCTTATCATCATATAAATTTAAATTATCCGGTTCCGGCATCCAATTTCTATGCGGAGCTTTGTGATGAAGCAATAAACAAAATGGTTTACTCTTGTCTAAATTATCCAACCAATTAAGTGCAAATTCCGTAGTTAAATCAGTAACATATCCTTCCACTCTTTTTTTTGCCCCCATTTCAATAAAATCCGGATTATAATATTCACCTTGATCCGGTAAAATATTCCAATAATCAAAACCTACCGGTTCACTTTTAAGATGCCATTTACCAACAACTGCAGTTAAATATCCATCTTTTTGCAGTAGTTTTGTAAAAGTTTGTTGTGATCCATCAAAGGTTGTTCTGTTATCAATCATTCCATTTATGTGATTATATTTCCCGGTAAGCATACATGCACGGCTTGGTCCACATATTGAATTTGTAACAAAACTTTTTTCAAATAGTACTCCTTCTTTTGCAAGTCTATCAATATTTGGCGTTAAATTTAATTTCCCTCCATAACTGCTAATAGCTTGATATGCATGATCATCACTCATTATGAATAAGATATTCATACGTTTTTTATTTGCACATGCTTCAAAAATATATGGAGAAACTGCAATACCAGCAGCAGTTACACTTACATGTTTTATGAATCTTCTTCTATCCATATTTTACTTTAATTAATGTTTGTAATTGTCTCTTTGTTATCCGGTATTCGAATTTCAATTTTAACATCTGAGTTTTCATTTCCATCAATTTCACAATTGAAAGTTAATTTATGATTTCCACTCGATAAAATTAAATCAGAATTACTAAATTGAATTGTATTTCTAATTTTCCAATTCTTGGTATAAACAGTTGCGATTTTATTCTTAGACAATTTTAAAATTTCATTTTTTTGAAGTTCAACTGGAATTTCAATTTTTCTAAAGTTATCAAATTCCAAAACTAAATTTTTTACTTTATTTTCTTGTGATGAAATTATTATTTCTGCTGATGAATCACTAACTGAATTAGTAAAATTAAATTCAGAAAAAGTGGGTTGTCCGGGTTGAAGATTTTTTTTATTGTACGAAAACTTGAATGAATGAATTTGTTGAAGTAAATATTCTTTATTTGACTTTTTCGTTAATCTGAATTCATTTTTGATATCTTTCATTTTTTCTTTTTGTTTTTCAGAAAATAAATTTTCAATACGAACTTCTTCCCACAATCCAATTGTGTTTAATATTTTTTCAGATAAATTATTCTCTTCAAGAGATTTGTCACTAACCACAAAAGCATACCCAGCATTATAAGCAGCAGACCGAACCAACATCCATTCAATATCTTCCAGACTTGTTTCCGGTCTTAATTGAAACCAACCCAACATTGCCGGCATTAAATTTCTTTGAAAATATTCTTGATTCTTTAATCTGTATTCTGTTTGACTTTCTCTAAATCCAGCATACCAAGGTTCTCCCCAATTCATTCTTGTATATAAATGCCAAAAGAAATGTGTAGTTCTGCTTGCATCGGCAATAAGACTTGTTTTGATATTTTCATCCAAATTATTATACCAATTTTGAGTGAATAGAATTTCCCCATAATTGCCCATTCCGGTTGATCTATTTCCTTCCAATCCATCGAATGATATTTGCCTTAAGCCAGTTTGATTAAATATTTCTGCAATATTTTTTGACACTTCCAAACTTAATTCCGGATCAGTTGAAAATACTTTATAACCATGATCTGCCAATTTTGAAATTATACTTCTTTTAAAATGCATTGCAGCATTAGTGCCGAATACACCTCTTTCACAATTTATTAATTTCCAACCATTTTCATTTATAACTTTTTCATATCTAATTAATTCTTCATCAATCTGAACTGTTTTAAGATTATTATTTTTATATTGATCAAAAAATTTGGGATCTGCAATTGCAATATTTTTTTGACTTTCGTTAATATCTTCAGTAATTACAGAATTCCCCACTTTACCAAGTCTTTTATCCGGAACCGGAGTAACATATTTGTCATTTGTAGTAATAAAATTAGATAAAGTATGAATACCAATTTGTATTCCATTTTGATTTGCCTTTTCAACACATTTTTTTAATCCTTTAATTCCATTAGGGAAATTGACTTTGCTTAATTCAAAATTACCCCAAGTTTCAAATGGATTTCCATGATACAAATATTTTAAACCAGATTTTTTAATCAGTTCTATTGCTTTATCAATTGTTGTTTCCGTAAAATCATAAATCAAATATGCCCTAGAAGCCGCTTTAGATGTTTTGCCCCATTCCCCTTCCAGCATTGGATGAGGAAGATTTTCATTAATTTCTATTTTTGAAATCGTATTTAAGATATTGTTTTTTGTGGTTCCAAAAATTGCTATGGAAGATCCAATAATTCCGCCATCGTCATATTTCGGCGAAAGATAAAATTCATGATCTAAATTTTCAATTATTCTTTCTTGATTTCTATTTCTACAATATGCTTGAAGTGAACTTCCGTATTTAGTTGGTATTGCAGCTTCCACTCTATACAAAACATAATCTTTTCCAGCTTCACTTAAATCAGTCCAATCATCTTGAGCAAAAATATTAATTTGCGGCATACAATCATTGTTTGTCCAAGGAAATCCTCCTAATGTTTTTGGATTTAGCGACTGAAGTCCAATCGCAAAATCTTCACCTTGAACAACACCAATTGTTTCTCCAATTATCTTATTTAGTTTGGTATTGTACGGACCCCAAATAATTAATTCAACTTCATCACTAGTAAAATCATTTACTTCAAATTTTATATAATTTGAATTTGCTTCATAATTAATTACGACTTTTGTATCATTAAAAAAAGTAAGTGTAATTTCATTGCTGTTAGAATTTAACTCAGCATGTTCCGGATTGAATATTTTATCATATACTTTTATTGATAATAAGTATGACGATGTATCTGCAACTAGAAAATTTTCATTAGTATTTTTTTGAAGAAGCTCAATTAATTTTCCTTTGCTATCTATTGATAATTTAAATAAATCATTTTCTAAGGATAAAATCTGATCTTTGTTTGAACATGAAATTATAGAAAATATTATTACAAAAAATATTATATTCTTTTTCATAAGCACCTTTTGTAAATTTTGAATCATTTAGTAATAATTCCAATCTCTGCTGCAGAAGCCCAAGGATTTCCGTTAATTTCATTTATTGATTCAAGTTTGATAAATCGTGCATCAACATTTTGCTGAAATAAAATTTTTTGCTCAACCGGATTATTCTTTATATTGCTAAACTCACCTTGAATAATTTTATCCCAATTGCTTCCATCTAAACTTGTGTAAAAAATAAATTCTTTAATCGTTCCATTAATAATTTCTTTTCTTGGTAAATAAGAAAAACCTTTAATATTGATTTTTTCACCTAAATCAATTTCGATTGAATGCGGATGATCTGGAGAATTTGGTCGCCATTGTGTTATCCAATTTGTATTTTCATCATCATCAATTGCTTTATCTGCATGTTCATTATTATCATCTTGTTCACTGGATACAAAATGAACTTTCCATTTTGCTTTACAAATATCAAATTCCTTAGTTATAATATCACTGGCATTATTATCCGAATCGTAAGCAATTGCTTTAATCATTCCACCTTCCGGAAAATTGAATGTTTCACTAAATACTTTTGAATCATTATTTGGATTCTTCCCATCAATAGAATATTTAATAATTGGACCAGAGACTTCACAACTAATATTTACAAATCCATTTTTATCTCTTGAAATAATAGGATTCGTGACTGGAACTTTTTCAAAAAAAAGTTCAAAATTATTTATTGTTGGATTTAGTCTTGAGTTTAAAATTCTTATTCTTACTCTATCAGAATAAATATTTGAAGTTTTGCAAATTCTCTTGTAACCAACGGTTGTGCCATCTGATATTTTTACCCATTCATTATTTACAAGTGATTCGATTTCAAACGAAGATATTCTTTGTGAAAATTTTTGAATTTGCTCTTGGAATAAGATTCTGTTAAAATATTTCTTTTCGTTTAGTATTATTTCAACGTAAGGTTCCATATCATTTTCATTCGGTATCCAGCAAGTATTAGGATTATCGTCAATAATATTGATGGGTTTGTGATTATTATCAATGTTTGAAGAAGCAACAACAGAACTTCCTTTTGCCAAATTATTTGTGAAAGTTTCATTTAATCGTTTTCCAACTTTATTTAAAACTTGAACATCTCTATCGGAAAATAATCCTTTGTTATTCGGGGGAATGTTAAGAAGAAATACTGTGTTCCCTCCAACAGAACGGTACCAAATATCAATAATTTTTTGAGGAGATTTTACATATTGAGCTTCATCTCTCCAAAACCAACCTTCTCTAATTGATGTATTTGTTTCTGCCGGATACCAATGAAGAAAACCGTTATTTACAATTGCTTCCTTAATTTTATTTATTGATCCCAAATCATCATCTGTCATATCCGGCCAAGTCCAATTATTTTTTGAACCTAACATTGGAATTACTGACCATTCAGATTCTCTCGTTTCACCGGCTTCATTTCCACACCATCTAACATCCGGACCTTTGCCAAAAATTACTGCTTGTGGTGCAAGTTCACGAATTAATTCATACCAAGAATTATATGTATACTGTTGATTTCCTTTTGTTTTGGGATGTGCGCCATCAAACCAAACTTCATAAATTGGTCCATACTCAGTAAGCAATTCAAAAAGTTGATTCATAAAATATTCATTATAATCATCAACCATATATTTAAATGTTTTTTTATTTATAAATTCCTTTCCCGTTTTTCTTGGTATTATCCTTTCAGAATATTTACTGCCGTTTCCATATAAACCATTTTGATTTTCAATTTGATAAAGATCTGCTGGCGATAAATATACACCAAGTTTTAAATCATATTTTTTACAAGATTCTGCTAAATCTTTAAGAACATCTCCTTCACCATTCCGCCAAGTACTTGATTTTACTGAGTGATCAGTATATCGAGTTTGCCAAAGACAAAAACCATCATGATGTTTTACGGTAAGAATCACCAATTTCATTCCGGCAGATTTTATTGCTTCACACCATTGATCTGTATTTAGTTCAGTCGGATTAAATATTTTTGGATCTTCAAAACCGGTTCCCCATTCTCTTCCGGTAAATGTATTTACTCCAAAATGAATAAATGCTGTGAACTCATTTTGCTGCCATTCGTATTGGCGTTGATCCGGCAATACAGAAACAGCTTTTTGCAAAACTTCTGAATCTGTTAATGGAGTATTTTTATTCGATTGTGCAAATATGTTTGAAGAAATAATTATTAATGATAAAAATAAAGTGTTGAAATGTGTTTTATCAAATTGGTTTTTCATAATGCAAAATTTTATTTGTGATTTTTTTTTATTTAATTAACTCGATAAATCAATTTTTATATTTCCCAATCAAAACTCCGGATACATTCCATGAACTGAAACTTCCTCCTTCTTTTTCTCCAATTGGAATTGCAATTTTAAAAGTATGTTTTCCGGCTGATAAATTTGATAAATCTATTTCTACCGGAACTGTAACGGTTCCTGGACACCAATTCGATCTGCTTAAATCCGATGATGAAAGTCCATTTTCAAAATTTCCGGAAGAAGGATTTGATAATCTGAAAGTTCCGCAATCATCTCGCCACGGAATAAAACTATAAATTAATTTATCATCAATAAATATTTCATTTAATTTTTTATTAAATTCATCACCATTTTCCCAACCGCCATGACCTGTACTGGTAAATTTTAGTTTCATATTTTCTAATCCTACCGGAATATTAACTGAAACTTTCAGAGAATCATTGTGAAACATTGTTCCGTAATTCTGATCAGACATTTCCATAATGTTTACGGTATTAAATATTGATTTGATCCAAACATTTTCAGTTTTTTCACTCGGCACAAAAGATGGATAAATTTTAAAATTTACCGAAGCAACATGTCCGCCTTTATCATAATTACCAATAAATATTCCTACCCAAATTTCTTTTCCTTCATTTGGTAAAAGATCTGTTATTTCTCGCCTATAAATAATAGAATCAGCCCAATTATATCCTTCAATCTGTGTATAATCATTAAATTTTCTAACACCAAAAGGAGTGAAAAATCTCATTAGTTCAAGAGGAGGTTCATAATTTTTAGTTGAAATTACTCCTTGAAATTCATTACCATTTATATCTTTATAAATCGGAATTCTGTTAATTCCAAATTTTAATGCATCTAAAAAAGTTGTATCAGTTTCGTTTGGAATTATAAATAAACTTCCAACTCTATCGTAAGCATCGCCGTTTGACCATTGCGAAACTTCAGCAAATACAATATCACCGTTATTTAATTTTGGCAATAATAATTTTTTAAGAAGTACAGTGCCTTTGGAAAATCTGTAAGTTAAGTTTGCTTGGTCTAATTTGGGATTAACAATTGTATCACCAAAATTTATTTTTTGATGTTCAAAAATTGGAATTGTTTTAAATCTACTGTCTATTAATTTTCGTAAATATGTTTTATTATCAACTTCTCTTGCATTTTCTAAATTGTATTTCTTTTCATCTGTAGATAACTCGCGAAAATCAATTTTGCTTGCGAAGGTTTCATAATCATTATTTCTAATCACCTTAAGTACTAAACCTAATCCGGGAGCAATTGAAATAGTTGGAGTTCCTTTAATTTTCAATTCATCTGTGTACCAAACTTCTATTGTATTTGATTTAATTTTGAATATTGCTTTCTTACAATTATATCCTAATATATTTTCTGTTTCATTTGTTATAGTTCCTTCTTCATATTCCGAAAAAGATTTTCTGAAAATATATTTTTCATTATCACCAATTTTAAGAAGCTGCAATGTTTGTTTATTTTCCAAATCAAGAAATTGACTTTCCTTTTCTTTACTAATTCTTCCTTCCATTTTGTAACTAACAAATCCATCATCATAAAACATTTTTAATGAAACATTTTCGGCGAGTTTACTATTATTTCTGAAACTATATTCAACAACTGCTTTATTTAAATTTGTTTGAGAATAGATAAAAGAAGAAAATATGGAAAGTAAAAAAAAACTTTGCGTAAAGTATTTTAATTTTTGTTTCAAGATTGCCCCGTAATTATTTAGCAAAGATTATTTTTTTTCATCAAGTGTAATATTGGCAAACTGATATTTTGATTCATTTAAAATAATTTGCTTTTCAACTCTTTCGTAATTTGTTTCTGCAATAATTTTATACTTTGTATTTGGTAATAATTTTATAATTAAAAAATCATTAAAATCATGTTTCTCGTCTTTTGTAATTCCTTCCTCAACAATTTTATCTTCTAATAATATTTTAATATTTCCTTTAATTCTTTTTCCATTTGGTTTATCAAACAAACGAATCGCCAAAATTACTTTACCATCTTCCGCAACAGATTTGCTATATCTATTAGTAACAATATCCGCATAAACATATGTTGCCGTGCTATCAAAAAGTGGAGGGAAAATTACATCAGTCTTTTTAAATGATGCAGCATAAATACTATACTTCCATTCTGAATCATCCGAAGTTAATGCCCGTTCGCCAAACCAAGTTTTATTAAGAGGACTTTCTTCTTCTGCGCCAATAAAATGCCAACCGTTATCCCAAATTTCAACCCATGAGTGATTTCCAGATTGATCTTTCCATAATGGAACACCAACAAATCTTGCCGGAATTCCAACAGATCTGCAAGCATCAATTAAAATAATTGAAAGTCCGGTACAAGATGCAAGTCCCGCATCAATTGATTCATAAGGACTTTGATCAGCTTTTGGTCTTTTTGTTGAATAATGTACGTTAACAATATTCCAAATTTCTTTATTCAATTTTAGAGTAGCTTCTGAAGGTGAATTTAAATCTTTAATTAGCGGATAAAATTTATTGTGAAAATCTTCTCTCCAATTATCTCTTCTTTCATGAAGATTTGCATATGGTAAAATATAATTTAAAAATATATTCTTTGGAATTTCCTTTCCCCATTTAACTTGTTCCATCACCTTATATGAGAACTCTAAATTTGTTAACAAAAATTCAGAAGATAAATTTTGTAAATCTCTTTCCGGCATATTTTGCAAGAGAAATAATAATCCTTCTTTTTGATTTACCGGACAGTTTTCTATCGCCAATTTAATTTGAGTTGAATTTCCTTTTGAAATCTTTAGCAGATATTCTTCATTAAAAGAATTATTGATATTTGAAATTTCTAAATCTCTACTTGAACAATTTGCAATTAAAAATATGATTGAAATTCCAACTATTAGAAAATACAATTTTGATAAGTTCTTTTTCATTTTACAATTTATTTTATGATTAATAAAACAGAACCGGTAAGAATTTATTGCTTATTATAAGTATTTTTAAGTATCTTACTTACACGTGTAAGTAAACTTAAATAATATTCATCAAAAAAGATATGTTTTTAAAAAATCTTTTAAATTTTTATACGATTGGAATAAATTTTAAGTTTTATTGAAAGATTAAAATTCTACAAAAATCATTTAATTTTTTCACTTTTTTAATTCTGCATGCAAACAAGAATCTTAAAAAAAAGTAAAACATTTGTTGATCAAAATCTTACACGGAATTCACCTCTCAAAAATATTCGTGAACCAATAATTAAATTTGGAAATTTTTTATTTGATATGATTAGAATAATTTTTTCGCAGAAATTCATAGCATTTTTTGAACATTTATTCTAAATAATTTTTTTTTATTTAAGGAGATTTTAAATTGATGAAAAAAATAATTTTCGTAATTGGCATAAGTTTGGTATTTATTTCATGTCAAACAAATACAAAAAAAGATGTTAGTATTATTCCCGAACCAAAATCTGTTGAAGTACAAAATGGAGAATTCATAATTAATGACGAAACAAAATTGATTTATGATAATGAATTCGGAAATATTGATAACATCTTAACTTATGTTAATAATCATTTAACGAAAAGTTCTGGCGCTGAAATAAAAACAGCTGTTGGAAGTAACGTAAATGAAAATTCAATCTACTTTAAATTTGATAAGAATATCACAAATGAAGAAGGTTATCAGTTACAGTCAAATACTGATGGAATAACAATTTCAGCATCTTCAAATATTGGAATTTTTTATGGAGTTCAAACTTTATTGCAACTTTTACCAACTGAAATTTTTTCTCAAAGCAAAATTGACTTTGATTTAATTATACCATGTATAAATATTTCAGATGAACCAAGATTTAAATACAGAGGAGTTCACCTTGATGTTGGTAGACACTTCTTTACTAAAGAAGATATTAAAAAATATATTGATTATTTAGCGATGCATAAAATTAATAAATTCCATTGGCACTTGACTGAAGATCAAGGCTGGAGAATTGAAATTAAAAAATATCCAAAGTTAACTGAAATTGGTGCATGGCGAAAAGAATCAATGGGAGATGAAAAACCACATGGTGGTTTTTATACTCAAGAAGATGTAAAAGAAATAGTGAAATATGCACAAGATAGATTTATAACTATAATTCCGGAAATCGAAATGCCGGGACATTCACAAGCTGCATTAGCTGCATATCCTGAACTTTCGTGCACCGGCGGTCCTTTTGAAGTTGGGACAGTTTGGGGGGTTATAAAAGAAGTTTATTGCGCGGGAAATGAAAATACGTTTGAATTTCTTGAAGATGTTTTAACCGAAGTTATAGAGTTATTTCCAAGTGAATATATTCATATTGGTGGAGATGAATGTCCCAAAGAAAGATGGCATGAATGTAAAAAATGTCAATCAAGAATAAAAAGAGAAAATTTAAAAGATGAGCATGAATTGCAAAGTTATTTTATTACTAGAATCGAAAATTTTCTACTTACAAAAGGTAAAAAAATTATCGGATGGGATGAAATTCTGGAAGGAGGTTTAGCTCCACAAGCAACCGTAATGTCATGGAGAGGAATTGAAGGCGGAATTGCTGCTGCTAAACAAAATCATGATGTGATTATGACACCGGGTTCTCATTGTTATTTTGATCATTTCCAAGGTGACGCCGCTAATGAACCACATGCTTTTGGTAGTAAATTAACATTATCAAAAGTATACTCTTATGAACCAATTCCAGAGGAGTTAAGCCAAGATGAAGGTAAATACATTTTAGGCGCGCAAGCAAATTTATGGACGGAACAACTTCCCGAATTTAAAAATGTGGAATATATGTTACTGCCAAGAATTGCAGCTTTATCTGAAGTTGTTTGGACAACTAAAGATAAAAAAGACCTTGAAAATTTTATAAAAAAAATGGATAAGCAATTTGAACGATACGAATTTTTAAAAGTGAATTATGCAAAAAGTGCTTACAACGTAAACATTGGTACCGAGTTTAACGAAACTTCAAAAACTTTGATGGTTGCTATGAGTGCTGAAATTTCAAATGTTAATATCTTTTATACAAATGATGGAAGTGAGCCAAATGATAAATCGATCAAATATATTTCTCCTTTTATAATTGAAGAAAGCACAAAAATTAAAGCAGTATCTTATAAAAATAAAAATTTAATGAGTAAAACAACTGAAAAGGATATTAAAATTCATAAAGCATTTGGGAAAAATATTACACTAAAATTTCCATATTCGGAAAAATATACCGGAGGTGGCAAATATGCATTGGTTGATGGGCTAAACGGAACAAATTCATTTGCTGATTCGTTTTGGCAAGGATTTGAAGGTGATGATTTGGATGCTATAATTGATTTAGGCAATTCTACAAAAATCAGTTCTGTGGAAATGAATTTTAATCAAAATAATCATTCATGGGTTTTTCTACCAGAATTTGTTGAAATTTCATTTTCAAAAGATGGGGTAAATTTTAACAAACCAATTAAAATTTTAAATGATATTGATCCTAAATATGCGGGATCAATTAAAAAGAAATTTACCTCACAATTTAATATTGTTGAAGTAAATTATATTAAAGTTTATGCAAAAAATATTGGTAAATGTCCTGAGTGGCATTCCGGTGCTGGTGGAAAAGCATGGATATTTATTGATGAGGTAACGGTAAATTAAATCTTTAATATCGGAAATGAAAATAATTATTAAAACAACAATTTTAATTCTCGTCAGTTCACTTAATTTATGTGCCCAATTAGCTCATGAAATAACTGATTACGTTCAAGAATATGATCCGTTAGTTATACAAAAATTAGAGAATTGGCAAGATTTAAAATTTGGACTTCTAATGACTTGGGGACCATATTGTCAATGGGGAATTGTTGAATCTTGGTCTCTTTGTCCGGAAGATTATGAATGGTGTAATAGAACTTTTGGAAAAAATACTAATAATTATTTTGAGTATAAAAAAGAATATGAAAAATTAAAAACAACTTTTAATCCAGTTAAATTTGATCCTGATAAATGGGCTTTGGCTGCAAAGCATGCTGGGATGAAATACGTTATTGCAATGGCTAAACATCATGATGGCTTTTGCATGTTTGATACTAAAACAACAGATTACAAAATAACTGATTCAAATTGTCAATTCAGTTATAACCCTAAATCAAATATTTTAAAAGAGATTTTAAATTCATTCACAAATCAAAATTTCATGGCGGGAATTTATTTTTCCAAACCCGATTGGCATTCAGAATTTTATTGGGATCCATACTTCCCTCCTCTTGATAGAAATGTAAATTATGATCCGGAAATTTATCCCGATAAATGGAATAAATTTGTTGAATTTACTCATAATCAAATTTCAGAACTACTTACAGATTTTGGTAAAGTTGATATTCTTTGGTTAGACGGCGGTTGGGTTGCAGCTCAAAAAGATGATATTGAAAATTGGTATAAAGTAACTGTTAAAAATTCTCAGAGCGGGTTTTTAAAAAGTAAAATTGTAAGTCAAGATATAAAAATGAATGAACTTGTTGAGAAAGCTAGAAAACTTCAACCGGGATTGATTGTCGTGGATCGTGCAGTAAAAGGAAAAAATCAAAATTATCTTACTCCGGAAAATATCGTCCCAGAAAATGCATTGCCATATCCATGGGAATCATGTATAATTTCTGGCGGAGGTTGGTCTTGGGTATTCAATCCAACTTACAGATCTTCAAGAGAATTAGTTCACATTCTAATTGATATAGTTTGCAAAGGTGGCAATTTATTATTGAACATTGCTCCGAGTCCAGAAGGAACTTGGCACGACGAAGCTTATGAAAGACTTGATGAAATAGGCGATTGGATAAAAATAAATGGTGAAGCAATTTATGAAACAAGATCAATTAAACCTTACAAAGAATCAAATATTTGTTTTACTAATAAAAAAAATACAAAAACTGTTTATGCAATTTATCTAGCAGATGAAAATGATAAAAAACTTCCCTCGGAGATTTTTATTTCCTCTTTCATACCAAAAGCTGGTAGCAAAATAAATTTATTAGGATTCGATAAAGAAATAGTTTGGAAGAAAATTTCTAATGGAATAATTATTTCTGTTCCGAATGAAATTCAAAAAAAACTGAAAAGTGAATTTGCTTGGACTTTTAAGATAAATGAAATAGAATAAAAATATATTCATTAGCAGAAGGAGTAATTTAACATGAAAAAAATATTTTACCTTATTTTCATCACTTTGAGTTTAAATTTATTTGCTCAACTTGAACATGAAGTTACAGACTATGTTCCAGAAACTGATCCTTTGGTTTTAGAAAAACTTGAGCAATGGCAGGATTTAAAGTTTGGATTGTTAATGCATTGGGGAACTTACAGCCAATGGGGAATTGTTGAATCATGGTCAATCTGCCCCGAAGATTACGGTTGGTGCGAAAGAAAAAAAGGTAGCAACCCAAATATTTATTTTGAATATAAAAAAGAATATGAAAATCTTAAAACAACTTTTAATCCATCTAAATTTGATCCTGATAAATGGGCAAAAGCTGCAAAAGATGCCGGAATGAAATACGTGGTTTTTACAACCAAACATCATGATGGATTTAGCATGTTTGATACCAAGTATACGGATTACAAAATCACCTCAAAGGAAGTTCCATTTCATACAAATCCTAAAGCAAATGTTACAAAAGAAATCTTCAATTCATTCCGTAAAGAAGGATTATGGGCTGGAGCATATTTTTCTAAACCAGATTGGCATTGTGAATATTATTGGGATCCTTATTTTCCTCCACTTGATCGTAATGTAAATTATGATCCAGAACTTTATCCAGAAAAATGGCAAAAGTATGTTGATTTTACTCATAATCAAATTTTAGAATTATTAACAGATTACGGAAAAGTTGATATTCTTTGGCTTGATGGCGGTTGGGTAGCAAAACAAAAAAATGATATTCAAGATTGGTATGCAAGTAATGTAAAAAATTCACCAAGCGGATTTCTAAAAAGTAAAATTGTAAATCAAGATATAAAAATGGATGAACTTGTTGAGAAAGCAAGAAAACTTCAACCTGGATTGATAGTTGTTGATCGTGCAGTAAAAGGGAAAAACCAAAATTATCTTACACCGGAAAACACAGTTCCAAAACAATCACTCCCCTACCCATGGGAATCATGTATTATTGCTGGCGGAGGTTGGGGTTGGGTTTTTGATCCACAATACAAACCATCTCATGATTTAGTTCATATGCTAGTTGATATTGTGTGTAAAGGCGGAAATCTTTTATTAAATATTGGTCCTAGCCCGGAAGGTATCTGGCCAGATGCTGCTTATGATAGATTAAAAAATATCGGCGATTGGATGAAAGTCAATAGCGAAGCCATTTATGGAACTCGAGCAATTGCACCATTTAAAGAATCTAAAATTTGCTATACAAATAAAAAGAATACAAACACAGTTTATGCAATTTATATGGCTGATAAAGATGAAAAAACTATTCCATCTGAAATTTTCATTTCTTCATTTACTCCAAAAGAAGGTAGCAAAATTAATTTATTAGGTTCGAATAGAGATTTAAAGTGGGAAAAAATTGCCAATGGAATTTTAATTTCAGTACCAAAAGAAATTCAAAATAATCCAACTTGTGATTTTGCTTGGACTTTTAAGATAAACGAAATTGAAAAATAAATTAAAGGTAAAAAGATGAAAAAATTTCTAATAATATTTTTCACACTTTTGGTAGTTCGATATAACGCACAAAATTTAGATTCGCTACATCAAGCAAAAATGGAATGGTTCAAAGATGCTAAGCTTGGAATTTTTATACATTGGGGAATTTACGCAGTTAACGGAATTTCTGAATCATGGTCATTTTTTAATGGAAGAATTTCACACGAAGATTATTTAAAACAAGTTGATGGATTCAATGCAGAAAAATATGATCCGGAATTTTGGGCAAAATTAATTAAAGACAGTGGAGCAAAGTATTCTGTAATCACTTCGCGTCACCATGATGGATTTTCTTTATGGGATACAAAATTCGGCAATTTAAATTCAGTGAAAAATTCAGCAGCAAAAAAAGATGTTCTTACTCCTTTTGTAAATGCTTTAAGAAAAAATAATTTGAAAGTGGGACTTTATTATTCACTACCGGATTGGTCGCATGAAGATTATACAGATTTTACAAGAGAAGTTAAAAGATATAAAATAAGTGATGAACCAAAACGTTGGAATGAATTTTTAGATTATTACCAAGGACAATTAGTTGAGTTACAGAATAAATATAATCCGGATGTTTGGTGGTTCGATGGCGACTGGGAACATAATGGAGAAGAATGGCAAGCTGATAAGGTTCGCAAAATGTTACTTGATAAAAATCCCAATGCAATTATAAATTCACGATTGCAAGGACGCGGCGATTATGATACTCCGGAACAAGGTCCACCGGTAGTTCGTCCCGAATCAAAATATTGGGAATTATGTTATACAATGAATGATTCTTGGGGCTATCAGCAAAATGATAAAGATTATAAAACTCCACAGCAATTATTAGATGTTTTTGTTGATTGTATAAGTCAAGGCGGAAATCTTCTTTTGGATATTGGGCCAAAAGCCGATGGAACAATTCCGGATGAGCAAATACATATTTTAAAAGAATTTGCTGACTGGACATCAAAACATAAAGATGCAATATATGGAACTCGCCAAGGTATTCCTTATGACCATTTTTACGGACCTACAGCATTATCAAAAGATAAAAAAATTCTTTACCTATTTGTAAAGGGAAACACCAACGGACAAATTGCATTAAAGGGTGTAAAAAATAGAATAAATTCAATTTGGGTTGTTGGAAATGGTACGGCGTTAAATCATAAAACCGTAAGTAAAGTATATTGGAATGATTATCCAGGAATTACATTTATTGATTTGCCAGAAAATGTTTTGGATAAATATTATACAGTTATCGGAGTTTTGTTAGAAGGTGAAATTGATCTGTACCGAAAAGTAGTTGGTGCAATTGAAAGCAATTAGAATTGAATAAACAAAGGTTTAATAATGAAAAATAATTGTTATGTTTTTGTAATTTCGATTTTATTTATTGCAATTATATCCGGATGCAAATCGGAGATTGAGTTAGTTGAAAATAATTCGTCAAAATACAATATTGTAATTTCTGAAAATGCAAATGACATTGAAAAACATTCAGCCGAAGAACTTCAAAAGTATATTAAGGAAATTTCTGATGTAGAATTGAAAATTGTTGCGGATAATATTGAAGAAAATGATTATGAAATTTTAATTGGTAATACCAATAGAATAAAAAATCTCGAAATTAAAAATATTGATTCTCTTGGTCTTGATGGATTCTCAATAAAAACTTTTGATAATAAAATTGTAATTCTCGGCGGAAAGAAAAAAGGAACATTATACGGAGTTTATACATTTTTAGATAATATTCTAGGTTGTAAAATGTATACGCCGGATGCAATTGAAATTCCGAAAAATGAAACTATCACAATTCCGGAAATTTCTATTACGGAAGTTCCAAAAATAATTTATAGAGAATTACATTTACCATCTGCAAGATCATCTCAACTATTTTGTGATTGGCACAAGTTGCATCATGTTTCGGAAAGAAATAAAAATTATGGTTCATTTGTTCATACTTTTGAAAATTTGATTCCCTCGGATAAATATTTCAAAACAAATCCGGAATACTTTTCAGAGATTAATGGAATAAGAATTCCGCATCAACAATTGTGTTTAACAAATCCAAATGTCTTTAAAATTGTTATTGAAGAATTAAAAAGAAAGATGGCAGAAAAACCGGAAGCTGAAGTTTGGGATGTTTCGCAGAATGATAATTTTGGTGTTTGTATGTGTCAGAATTGTTCAAATGCAGATTCAATTTATCAAAGTCCAGCTGGAACAATGATTGAATTTGTAAACAAAGTTGCAAGAGAATTTCCTAATAAGACAATTTCAACTTTAGCATATCAATACACAAGAAAAGCACCAATAGGAATTAAGCCCGAGCCAAATGTAATGGTTGTTCTTTGTACAATTGAATGTGATAGAAGTAAACCGATTGCAGAAAACAAAAATGATCTTTTCAATAGAGATATACAAGAATGGAGTAAGTTAACAAATAATATAAAAATTTGGGATTATGTTGTTCAATTTTCAAGCTACACTGATCCTTTCCCTAATTTTCATGTGCTTCAGCCAAATGTAAAAATGTTTGTTGATCATGGTGTAAAATATTTATTTGAACAAGGAAGTGGTGATTCATGGAGTGATTTTCATGATTTAAAAGCATATGTATTAGCAGAGTTAATGTGGAATCCGGATGTTGATGTTAATGCAATAATGAATGAATATTTCGATGGTTATTTTGGAAATGCATCATCCAGCATTAAAGAATATTTTAATTTGATTCAAACTAATTTAATTGCTTCCGGCGATCATCTGATTATATATGGTTATCCATCAACCGGGAAAGCAAGTTATCTAAAACCAGAATTACTAGAAAAGTATTCTAAAATTTTAGATGATGCCGAAAACGCAGTAAAAGATAATCAGAAATATTTAAATAGAATAAAAACTGCTAGACTACCGCTGGACTATGCAATATTAGAACTTTCCAAATTAAATGTATCCAAAAAATATTCAATTTTCGAAATCAATAATAATACCGTTTCGGTTAAACAAGAAATGAAAGAAAGACTTATCAATTTTGTTGAAACTGCAAAAACTTCTGGAATAAAAGCTTTGCATGAAAGAGGAACTTCTCCCGATGAATATTATTCTTCAATGCAAAAATATTTTAATGATGGTTTTACGATTCACAAAGCTTATAAAAAAAATGTAAATGTATTAAGTAAAATTCATCCAAATTATTTGGTAAAAGGAAATGAAACTTTAACTGATGGAACAATTGGCGAAGCGAATTATTTTTTTAACTGGCTTGGTTTTGAAGAAAATGAATTTGAAGCAATTGTTGATCTTGAAGAATCGACAATTATTAATTCAATTAGGACGAATTTTTTACAAGAAATTAAATCATGGATTTGGCTTCCAAAATCAGTTGAATATTTTATTTCCGATGACAATGTTAATTTCAAAAAAATCGGAGAAGTTAAAAATAAAATAGATGAACATACGGATGGAATTTTTACGGAATCATTTTCTTTAACTGTCAAAAATGCTAAAGCAAGATTTATAAAAGTTAAAACACAAAGTTTGATCAATTGTCCACGATGGCATATTGGTTATAATAATGGGAAAGGTAAAGCTTTTTTATTTGTTGATGAAATTATTGTAAACTAAAAAGTAATAAACCAAATTAGGAATGTATAAAATTAATTTATCATGATTATTTTTAAACTAAAAACAATTACAATATGAAAAATATATTTTTCATTCTTTTAATTTTTACAGCAATTTTTCTAAATAAGATTATTGCACAAAATTCTTGGAAACCGGTTGAAGGAAATATTAAAACAAGATGGGCAAAGGATGTTGATCCAAACAATCCTCATCCGGAATACCCCAGACCAAATTTGATTAGAGAGGATTGGATAAATTTAAATGGATTATGGAATTATGAGCTAACCGGTTTAAATGAAAATCCTAATACATTTAATCAACAGATTCTTGTCCCCTTCCCAATTGAATCATCACTTTCCGGAGTTAAAAAATCTGTTAATGATTCAACTTTACTTTGGTATAAAAGAAATTTTTCTATTCCTTCCTATTGGAATGGGAAAAATATTCTCTTACATTTTGAAGCAGTTGACTGGCAGACAAAAGTTTGGATAAATGATAAATTTGCTGGAGAACATAAAGGCGGTTATGATCCTTTCAGCTTTGACATTACTGAATATCTAAATGATCAAGGAGAACAGACTTTAATGATTTCTGTTTGGGATCCAACAGATATTGGAACTCAACCATGCGGTAAACAAGTTCAAAATCCGGGGGGAATTTTTTATACATCAACTACTGGAATTTGGCAAACTGTTTGGCTTGAACCAGTAAAAGAAATATATATAAAAGAATATTTTGCAACACCGGATATTGATAATCAAATAATAAAACTAAAAGTTAATGCCAACAGCAAAAGTCTGAATACACAATTAATAATTTCCGTAAAAGAAAATAAAAAGATTATTCAAACTTATTCTGGTTCATATCAAGATTCTCTAGAATTTAAAATCGATCAGCCAATTCTTTGGTCACCAGAAAATCCATTTTTATATGATTTAGAAATTTCATTATTAAATAATAATCAAATTATTGATCAAATCTTTGGTTACTTTGGAATGAGAAAAATCTCACTAGAAAAAGATTCATTGGGCAGACCAAAAATGTTTCTGAATAATAAATTTGTTTTTCAAAATGGACCACTTGACCAAGGTTTTTGGCCGGATGGAATTTATACAGCACCAACAGATGAAGCATTAAAATCAGATATTGAAATTACTAAAGAACTTGGTTTTAATATGCTGCGTAAACATGTAAAAGTTGAATCACGAAGATTTTATTATTGGTGTGATAAACTAGGTATTTTAGTTTGGCAAGATATGCCGTCTGGCGATAAGAAAATTTCTCCGGAAGAATCTGATCTTATTCGATCTGATGAATCAGCAAATCAATATGAATTTGAACTGGAAAAATTAATTTCTACTCGCTTTAACAATCCTAGTGTAATTATGTGGGTTCCATTTAACGAAGGATGGGGTCAGTTTGATACAGAGAGAATTACAAAAAAAATCAAAAGTTTAGATCCATCGCGATTGGTAAATAATACAAGTGGATGGAGCGATCGAAATGTTGGAGATATTTACGATATTCACAGTTATCCTGCACCAAGAATGCCGGAAGCGCAAAACGATAGAGCTATTGTAATTGGTGAATTTGGCGGAATGGGATTAAGAATTGCTGATCATACTTGGACGAATGAAAATTGGGGTTATGTTTCATTTACTGATCCCGATGAATTATTATTTAATTATGAAAAATTTTATTCGGATATATGGAATTATGCAAAAGATTCCGCACTTAGTGCAGTGGTTTATACGCAAACAACAGATGTTGAAACTGAAGTGAATGGACTTTTAAGTTATGATCGAGAAATTATCAAATTAAATAAAACTGCTCTGAAAAATATTAATACCGGTAATTTTATAAATTCACCAATGATTAAACCTAATGGTGGACTTTTTAATATTGGTGATAAAGTTGAAATACTTCATGATGATGATAATTCAATTTATTATACATTAGATGGAAGTGAACCAAATTTAAATTCCTACAAATACATTCATCCAATTGAATTAAATTCTGATGTAACGATTAAAACTAAAGCAATTTTAAATGAAAAAGAAAGCAGAACTGTTAAAGCTGATTTTAAATTAACAAAATTAAAACGTCCAAAATATTTTACATCATTTAGTAATAAATATAGAGCCAATGGAGATTTTGCTCTTATTGATGGAAAATTAGGAACCGAACTTTACTCGGACGGTAATTGGCAAGGGTTTGAAGGAAATGATGTTGAAATTATTTTCGAAATTAATTGGATCAAAAAAATAAATTACGTTTCAATAAATTTTCTTGAAGATTTGGATAAATGGATTTTCTTACCACAATTTGTAAATCTGCAAATTTCAGAAGATGGGATTAATTTTACAACAATCAATAAATTAGAAATTGACCAACCAACGAATTATAGAAATCCATTTATTAAAAATATATCATTCAAAACAAACGGAAGGAAATTTAATTTTATCAAACTTGTTGCAAAAAATATTAAGACAATTCCGGAATGGCATAAAGGCAAAAATCATGATGCATGGATTTTTATTGATGAAATAAGTTTTAACTAATTCAAATATTTTACTAACAAAAATTTACTACTATTTATGAAAAATTTTATTTTATTCTTATTCATATTCACTTCAAGTATTATTTATTCTTTACCAAAAAAAATTATAACAATTACAGAAAATGAAAAATCAGAAATAATTATTTCTGTTGATCCGCAAATGCATATCGATTATGGATTTCAATTTCCGTTAACGTATAAATTTTCAGTTTCTGATATTTCAAATGGAATTAAAATTTATAATAAATTTTCAATTCCAGAAAATTGGGATTCATTAGAAAGTATTTCATTAGATTATTACAATCACCATGAAACTGTGCGAATTGATTCTGTTAACAATTTAGTTTTTGTTTCGGTTGGATTTAAAAGTTATTCAGATTCAATTTTTCTAAAAGCTGAAAACAATTTTAACGAAAATTTAATTTTAACATTTCAAGAAATCACAAAATTTTATGATAATAGAGAAGCAGCAATTACTGCAAGTGCAGATGACATGGCTGGCTGGAGTCAAAATAAATTTAATGTAACAATCTCAAATTTTCTTCAATATAATTTATATTTAACATTGGCAATGAATACAAACGGAATGAGCAAAGACACATATAATTTTGTTCAAAATAAACTTAACACCGGATTTATTGAAGCCGGAGTCCATACAAGAACACATCCCGGTTGGGCAGCTTATGGAGATTATGATTCAGAAATAACCGGTTGTAAAAATGATATAATAAATAATTTGGAAATGCCTGAATTGTACAGAAGTGGTGACAGAGAATATGTTTACAGTTTTATAGCACCAAACGGATATTTTGATGAAATAATAGATTCGCTTATTGGACAAAATAAAATGTTAGTAAACAGACTTTATCATAATAATTTTTTTGATGACTTTGCCGAATGGAATGATGAATCCGAAACTTATTTTCCATTTACAGTTACAAGAGCTTTTGATCCACCAGCTTCTCAACTCGGCTGGGGAATTGGCACAAACGATATAAATAATTTAAATAGTAAGTTTGATGAAGTAACAGCGAAAGGCGGTGTTTATCATTTAATGTGTCACCCAAATGTAATGGAATGGGATAAGACTTACCCATGGGAACATTTAGAACATATTAGTAACAGAACAAATTTTTGGTATGTAACTTTGGGACACTTATACTTATATCATTTAGCACAAGATAATTATGTTTATGAAAATTTAGTTGATATAAATGAGGAAAAATTATTATCAACAAATTTTACATTATATCAAAATTATCCTAATCCATTTAATCCAACTACCAAAATAAAATTTGTAGTTCCGGAAAATTATTCAAATGTAAATTTGAAAGTTTTCGATGTTCTTGGAAGAGAAATTGCAACTTTATTAAATGAAAATAAATCAGCTGGAATTTACGATGTTGAATTTAATGCAAAAAATTTAAACTCCGGAATTTACATTTATAAACTGCAAGTAAACTCAAATTTAGCTTATAAAAAAATGACTTATTTAAAATAATTTTGATAATAGTTTATCTTAACTTAAATAAATGTAATCTATATCGATGAAATTATTTAGAATAAAACTTTCAGCAATTATTATTACTTCGGTAACTTTTTTAACAAATTTTAAATACCTTGCACAAGAAGAAAATATAACCAGAAACAAAAATAAACCGAATATTATTTTAATTCTTGCTGATGATCTTGGTTACGGAGAATTGGGTGTATTTGGTCAGCAGAAAATTGAAACTCCTAATATTGATAAACTTGCAAAAAGCGGTATTAAATTTACTCAGTTTTATTCTGGTTCAGCAGTTTGTGCACCTTCCCGATGTGCACTTTTAACTGGTCATCACACCGGCCATTCGTACATAAGAGGAAATGATGAATGGGAAGAAAGAGGTGATGTTTGGGATTTTACAAAAGTCGTTGAAGATGCAAATTTGGAGGGACAAAGACCAATTCCGGATTCAATTCCCACATTAAGTCTACTGCTTAAAAACAGTGGATACAAAACTGCTTTAATTGGCAAATGGGGATTGGGTGCTCCCCTTTCAGATGGAATTCCTAACAATCTCGGATTTGATTTTTTCTATGGTTACAATTGTCAAAGACAAGCTCACACATATTATCCAAAACATTTATGGCGAAATAAAGAAAAAGAATTGTTAAGTAATAAATTAATTCCTCCACATCAAAAGATTAATGATAATGCCGATCCATATGATTTACAGAGTTATTCTGATTTTAATTTAATTGATTATGCTCCAGAGTTAATGCAAAAGGAAGCAATAAAATTCATAAATGAAAATAAAAAGGAATCATTCTTTCTTTATTATGCTTCAAATATTCCGCATGTTGCATTACAAGCTCCACAAAAATGGATTGATTATTACGTTAAAAAGTTTGAATATGAAAAACCATATGATGGAAGTACCGGATATTTTCCTTCGCGGTATCCACATGCAACATACGCTGCCATGATTTCATATTTGGATGAACAAGTCGGTGAAATAATTTCTGAACTAAAGAAATTAGAGATTTATGAAAATACATTAATTATTTTCACAAGCGATAATGGTGCTTCTTTTGCTGGAGGAGCTGATCCAACCTTTTTTAACAGTGGCGGTATTTTTAATAGTGAGTATGGAAGAGGTAAAGGATTTTTATACGAAGCCGGAATAAGAGTTCCATTTATTGCTTCTTGGCCAAATAAAATTAAAACAAATTCACAATCAGATCACATTTCTGCATTTTGGGATATATTGCCAACTTTGTGTGATATACAAAATATTCCAACTCCAAAAAATATTGATGGTAATAGTTTTATGCCTACATTGTTTGGGAAAAAACAAGAACAGCCAAATTATCTCTATTTTGAAATTCCGGAGTATGGTGGTCAACAAGCTGTTAGATTGGGAAATTACAAAGCAGTTAGAAAAGATATAAAAAATGGAAATATGAAAATTGAACTTTATGATTTGAGTAACGATATAAGAGAAGAAAACAATATTGCAGATATAAATTTGGAAATTGTAAAACAAGTTGAAAATATTATGAGAGTTGAACATGTTTCTCCTAGTTTAGAGAAATTTAAAATGAAAACACTTGGGGATAATTAATTTGTTAAATCATTCGGGAATAAATTTGATGAAAAATTTTTTGTCATTTTTAATACTATTATTATCAAATTCATTTATTTTTTTCTCTTGTAATCAATCTGATGAAGAAATAACTCAATTAAAATTATGGTACAAAGAACCAGCAAATGCAAGAATTCCGGATAATGAAAATCCTTGGATTGATGATCCAGAATGGTTAAAAGCACTTCCTCTGGGAAATGGATCACTAGGAGCAATGGTTTACGGAGATGTTAATTTTGAAAGGATTCAATTAAATGAAGAAAGTATGTGGTCGGGAAGTCCGGATGAGAATAATAATCCCGAATCATTTCCAGCAATCTCCAAAATAAGAAAATTACTTTTTGATGAAAAATATAGAGAGGCTTCTGAACTAACTGCAAAAACTCAAATTTGTAAAAGTTACGGTTCTGGGAATGGTAATGGAACAAATGTACCTTATGGTTCATTTCAAACTTTAGGTAATCTTTGGATAAATTTTTCTAATAACACAGAATACGGTAATTATTATCGTGAATTAAATCTCAACAATGCAGTTGCGAAGGTTTCTTATACTCAAAATAGAGTAAATTTTACAAGAGAAATTTTTACATCTTTCCCAGATCAAGTAATGGTTCTAAAGTTAACATCAGATAAACCGAAACAAATTTCGTTTGAATGTAAATTAGATAGACCCGAACGGTTTTCAACCAAAACTGAAAATAATCAATTAATTATGTTTGGTGAACTTAATGATGGCAAAGGCGGAAACGGGTTAAAATATATTTCGCGATTAAAAATCAAAAATGTAAACGGAAAAATTAATTACACTGATTCTTCTATTGTTATTGAAAATTCTGATGAAGTAATTTTATTCTTAACAGCATCAACAAATTATTTACTAAAATATCCTAATTATATTGGCAGAGATTATATAAACATTAGCAATACTAATATTGAAAATGCATTTAAAAAGGATTATGAGGAATTATATTATAATCATATTAGGGATTATCAAAAATATTATAACCGAGTAAATTTCAACTTAACTAATAATGAAAAGGATACAATTCCAACTGATCTTAGAGTTCAGAATTTTAAAGAAAATAAAAATGACTTAAAATTAGTTGAATTGATTTTTCAATACGGAAGATATCTTCTAATTTCATCATCAAGACCCGGAAAACTACCCGCAAATCTTCAAGGAATTTGGACTAATAAAATTCAAACTCCGTGGAATGGTGATTATCATACAAATATAAATGTTCAAATGAATTATTGGCCAGCGGAAATTACAAATCTAAGTGAAATGCATCTTCCATTATTTAACTTAATTGAATCTCTTGTAATACCCGGAAAACAAACAGCAAAAGTTCACTATAATGCAAATGGCTGGGTTATTCATCCAATAACAAATGTTTGGGGTTATACAGCTCCGGGAGAAAATTCAAGTTGGGGAATGCATTTAAGTGCAAGCGCATGGCTTTGTTCTCATATTGGCGAACACTATAAATTTACTTTGGATAAAAATTTTCTAAAAGAAATGTTCCCGGTTCTAAAATCATCTGTTGAATTTTATTTGGATTGGCTTGTTGAAGATCCAAAATCTGGTAAATTAGTTTCCGGTCCAGCTGGTTCGCCGGAGAATTCATTTATTGCACCGGATGGAAGTAAATGCCAAATATCTATGGGACCAGCTCATGATCAACAACTTATTTGGAATTTATTTAATAATTTTATTTTCACTTGCAAAGAATTAAAAATCAGCAATGAATTTGTTGAAAAGGTTAAAATTTCTCAAGAAAGATTACAAGGTCCAAAAATTGGAAGTGATGGCAGACTTTTGGAGTGGAATGAAGAATTTCAAGAAGTTGAACCGGGCCATCGTCACATGTCACATTTAATTGCACTTCATCCGGGTTCTCAAATTTCACTTTCTAAAACTCCGGAACTTGCAAAAGCTGCTAAAAAATCTCTTCAATATAGAATTGATAATGGCGGCGGTCATACTGGTTGGAGCGCAGCTTGGTTAATTAATTTATATGCAAGATTGCAAGAATCTGAAAATGCAAAAAAAAGTTTAGATGTTGTTTTATCAAAAAGTACAAGCCCTAATTTATTTGGTCAACATCCTCCGTTTCAAATGGATGCAAATTTCGGAACAACATCAGGAATTGCAGAAATGCTTTTAACAAGTAATGATGATGAAATTCAACTTTTACCGGCACTACCAAAAGAATGGAACAACGGAAAAGTAAGTGGACTTTGTGCTAAAGGCGGTTTTGAAGTTGATATGAAATGGAAAAATGGCGAATTAATTTATGCAAAAATAATTTCTAAGAATGGAAAGTTTTGTAAAGTAAAATATAAAAATAAAGTCGCAAGTTTTAATACTGAAATAGGGGATGAGTATTATCCATTTAATGATTAAAATTATTTTTTTTATACTCAATTAAAAATTTACCAGAAGTTAAATTAAATTCGCCAATTGCAATTCCTTTTTCTTGATTATTTATTGCAAATAAATAATCTTTAAATTCTTCCGGATGTCTCAGAACACAAGAATAATTCATAGGAATATTCAATTCATATTTATAGATATTAGTACTAATGCTCTCCCAACTTACTTCAACTTTATAATTTTCATCAATTGGTACTTCACCTTTTGCCCAAGTAATTTTCTCATTTTTAAATGGCGTAAATTTTATTGTTTTATAACCCGGTTTCTCCGGTGTAATTCCAAGTATTTCACTTGACATAAAAAATAATGGCGAACCACCCCATGCATGACTATAATCCCCAACATAGCCAAGTTCTGTTTCATCTTGCCAATTTTCTTTTAAAGTGTAAGTTTCTAAATCAATTCCGTTTTTCCATTTATCTAAAAGTCTTAAACCATCTGTACTAAATTTATTAATCTTTGTTAGCGCAGAAAGAACATAATATGTAAAATAAGGTTGCAAATCAATTTTTTCTTGAGCGATCACATAATTCATTATTTCATCTTGTTTTTCTCTCGGTGCAATATCATATAAAACTGCAAGCGTATTTACATGCGGACTATATGTTACAATATTCTCATCTTCCGGTAACCAGAAATGTTTTTTTACATTGCTTAAAAACGGAATTCCATCTTTGTAGAGTTTTTGTTTTTCATCCCACAAATGTTTATTAAAAGCTGTTTTAATTTTGGAAGCTAACGCAATATTTTTTTCTTTTTCAAAATCATTGCCAACAATTTCATTTAACTTTGAAGCTTCAATTAATGATTTGTAATAAAAAGCTGTAAGATAACCGGTACCAATTACTGAAGGGGGATGATGTGCATTAAACTTATCAATTTTTATCCAATCCATAAACATATAATCCGGAGCTTGAGAAAGTAAAAACTTTTCATCAAGAAATTTTGAAAACAATTCGTTTAATTGATTAACATGAGGTAAAAGTTCTTTAACAATTCCAACATCTCCTGAATAACGAAAATAATCTACCAACCATTGAACCCAAAGCAGCGAATAACTTGTATGAAACATATCGTAATTATTTTTCTCAAGCATCTTTGCAGTTTTTATTAAATCTTGTCTTGCTAACCATTTATCGCCAAAAGCATAATAATTTGATAATGATTCAATTAAATAATCACCGGTACATGCAAGCGGCTCTTGATGCAGCGGAGAATCTAAATATAAACTTTGCATACACATTTGTGTTGTGGAACGGATAATATTCCACAGCATTGTATAGAATTCATCGGAACAAGAAAAACTTCCACTATAAGAAATTGGATATGAAGAATATTCAATACCCAACGAATTAATTTTTATTCCTTTCTTGGAGGATATTTGAAATGTTAGATATCTAAAAACATTTAGATACGGAATTGAAAAATCATTTACACCATCTTTACATATAAAAATAATTTTTCTATTAGCTCTTTTTTTTTCGATCGGAATAATTTTAATTGTATCATTTTTATATGCCGTAATTTTAAATGAATAAAATCCGGAAATATTTTTTCCGAAATCTAAAGTTATTTCAGTTTCACAAAAAGATTTATTAAGCAGACTATTTTTTTCAATTAATAATTCACCACTTTTTGTTTTTTCGATAATTATTATCGGTTGAATTTTATGTTTAAAGGAAATGGGAATTTTACTTTGCAATAAATAGTCATCAATTTTAAAATTAACTATTGAGGCAATACTCCAACCTTCATCATTAAAATTTTCATCAAACCAATTTTTAGGTTCAAGATTAGAATTAAATGAAAAGCAATTATTAATATTTCCATAACTTGTATCAATCACACATTTCCAAGTTTCGTCGGTTGAAATTATTGTTTCATTTTTACTAGTATCCAAGTCACAAATAAATTTGCCTTTTCCGGAAGTCGTTTCAGATAAAACCAAATCAAATGAAAGTACTTCAACAGCTAAAATATTTTCACCTAATTTCAATTCTTTTAAAACATTATGAGAAGTGAAAAACCAATGGTTGGGAGGATTTTTATCTTCGTAATCGCTCCCTATATTTGGCGGACCAAATGCAATTAACTTATTGTTTAGGTAAGCTCTAAAAGAAACGTCACCGGTTATACTTAATACTGATAGTTCCGGTAAATTTTTTAAGGTAAACTTTTTTCTGAATAATGCTCTGTATTTTTTATTTCTTTCCGGATTATTATTAATCCACGTAGAAAATGATTCTTGATATTCTTTATAAATTTTATTGTTTACCCAAATCCATTTGCCATTCCAATTCTTTTTTATAAATAATTCATTTGGATTGAAATTAGTGTTTTTGACATATACACCGGAATAATCTGAAATTGAATTATATGCATGATCATTTGTTAAAAATTTATTTTGCGAAATAATATTATTAATTCCTATACAAAAACAGAATAACAAATAAATAATATTTTTCATTTCGGTTATTGATTTCCAAAAAAAAATTAATCAAAAACAAAATCGCCGTTTTCTATCGACCAATCATTTCCATAAAATCCAGCCGCACATATCCCTTGATCTTTTTTCTCAAGAATTTTTGAATTAAAAATTGTAATATCCGGAAATGAAGAGCCGGGTTTTAAGTAAGGTCGCATATATGATAATTTAATTCCGTTCTCACCGGTACCGGCAATTATTCCAACTAAATTTTTATCACTTCCCTTTTTGGGATAAACAGCATAACAAGCTAAATTATTTCCATCAACAATATTTTTACCAATTGAAATTTTTTCGTTTGATATTTTTAACGGAGAATTTTCGAGCAGAATTTTATAAGCACTATTTTGATTTTCACTTCCATAAAGAAAAATATTATTGTCATTATATTTTTCGGGATTGAAATCTTTATCGGCAACAATTTCAAAAGCACCATTTCCCACATACCAAAACATTTCTGAATCATATCTTACTTTTGCTAAGATTTCATCATTTTGTTTTTGTGTACCATTTGTTCCGTAAACTAAAATCAAATTTTCCCTAAACAAATCTTTAAATGAGCCATATCGTAAAGGATTTTTTTCTTGATAATTAATAGTTTCAGAAAAATACCAATTCTTTCCATCATTGATTAAATAAATTTTATCATTATTGCTTACTCCGCTTAATTCTTCATTGTTTATCAAAAACTTTATATGTGAATTTTCTGATAATCCTAATTGATTTACATCAACAGAAAATGTTTTAATATTGTTTGTATTTACTCTAAAAATATTTACTTCAGGAACAAATTCAATATCAATATTACTGAATTCAAAAAGTTCATTTTGTTGTTCTATAGTAACCCAATAATTTTTTGAAGAAATTCCCGGTGCCGCTGTTGTGAAAGATAATTTTTTAATTCTATTCAAAGATCGAGAATGTCTGGCAAAAAAATCAAACATGGGAGTCCAATCCACACAATCAGTTCCAGGTTTTACAGTATCAATATCCCACCAGTGTTCCATTCCCGGCTCAAAATGTGAATCATAATCTTTATGAAATTTTTCTAATGTTCTCAACATACTCTTTGCTTGAAATGGACTAACAACACTATCAGCATCACCATGAATAACATAAACACCAAGTTGAGAATAATTTGGAGCTAAAGTGTAAGTATCACTTTGCTTTGATGCTTTTGTATACATTTTTTGAATATCACCTAGCTTATTTTGATCTTCTCTGTATCTATAACTCCAAAGCGAAATCCAGCCGGCACTTGGTCCAATTGCCGCAAACTGATCGGGATAATTTGCACCAAGATACCAAGTTCCATGTCCGCCCATTGAATGCCCGGTTAAATAAACTCTATTTTCATCAACATTAAATTTTTGTTTTGCAATATTTAAAACTTCCATTGCATCAATTCGTCCGATATCTTCCCAATTAAATCCGTAAGGTCGGCGGTTTGTAGGACAAACAATATTTCCCCACTCTTTATTTGAATAAGAACCAGCTTGGTTTATCGCTTCCACACTTGCGCCGTGTACAGATAAAAACAAAGCTTGTTTATCTTCCGGATTTAAATTTGAAGAAGGTTTTACAGCATAATATTGTACACTTCCATCAATTGAACTTATAAATGTTTGCTTGTATGCGTCAAGTTTGTCAACACATTTCAGTTTTATTTCTTGTTCATCCGTAATTTTCCCATCAACAATTAATTGAATTTTTAGAATTTCATTTTCCGAACTTTTAGCAATTCCGGAGAAATTAACTCTAACTTTTCTAATAGAAATTGGAATGATTTGTTGAACATCTGTAATTGTGACTTCCCCATCTTGATTGATCACTTTTATTTTTGCACCTTTCAAAGTTTCATCTTGTGCATTAACAATAACAATTCCTCCAAAATTATTGTAAGGTTCATTCTTAAAAATATCTGGTAAAGTATTATCATTTAGATTAAAAAATACCGGCGATTTTATTTGATGCAATACTGCTTTCATTCTGCCAAAATTCATCTGAAATAAAAATTCATTTTTCCCTTTTTTTATTTTTATTGGAAGGAATGAATTATTAAAATTTGGTTCCCAGCTTTCGTAATTTTCTTTTGTTCCATAAATATTTCCAATTCGCGGTTCACCATTTACAAAAACATTATAATAAGTATACCCCTCAAGTAACATTATTTTTTCTTTATCGGATTCATATTTATGATATAAGTATGAACCTCGAAGATTCCGATCTTCAAACCAACCGTTATCTTCAGCTTGCACCGAAATCCATTGAGAAGTAATAGTATCAATTTTAATTACATCATTTTCTTTTGGTTCACTCCAATTTCCATTTACTATTGCCGCTTCAATTGGATCTATTTGCGATAGACTTCTTCTATCTGGAGGATTTATTTTAATCGCTAATCCATTGCTAATTACTATTTTCTCTTGCGCAAAAATATTTTGGAATAAAATTATGATTACAAAGATTAATAAAGTATTTTTCATTTTAATTCTCATTACTAACATTTTGTTTTTTAACTAATCCATCTTGATATATTATATATTTATTTTTTTCATCTTTGCTAAGTAAAATTGCTTCAAATTGTGTTGATGTAATTTTTATTTTTGGCGGCCAAATATATGATGAATGAATATCTAAATTTTTTATTTTAAGTTTTTCAAATTCATCCGTAAAATTTCCATTAATTAATTTGTAATCATGTTCAGCATAATAAACTTTGCGTAGTGCCCATTTCGCATATTCATCAGTATTTAAATTGAATTCAACTTTTTCAGTTCCAACGAGTTTATTCGTAAATTGTGTATATCCCCAAGTTTCTGGCGAATGCATATTTACAATTCCTTGAGATGACCAAACCCAGTTATTTTCCGGAAATGATTTTCCCGTTTTAGGATTAATTTTCTTTTTATACGTTCCATCAATAATTTCAGTATCCCATTCAACTCTTGAAAAATTAACCCTCCATTGATCCCCTTCAAGCGGTGGGCTTTTCATTTCAGTCATTTCTGCTAGAGCTTTCCATGGATAGGCTACTTCAACCGTCCAGTATTTATCTTCATCATTCGGATTGTTAATGGTTCCATTTATATCAACTGCCGTTTTTAATCCCGCAATGTCCCATCCATTAAGAGCAACATTTTCTCCGTCTCGATAAGGTTTTACAATCATCAAATCCCACTGAGTATTAAACGCATTAATCTCAAATTCATAATATTTATGAGTATCACCATCGGGATCAATAAATATTTCAAAATCATTATCATAGAAAATTACCGTATCTCGTTGTTTTAGTTTTGCCCAAATGTGAGGTTCTTCCAACAATGCTGCAAAGTAAAAATATTCATCATCCCAAAGCATTTTAACACGCGTATTATAATATGGTTTTGGTTTTAAATCACCTTCGATATCTACAAAATCCTTTGTCCATTCAGCTTTCTCCCAATCCTTTTCATTAAATTTTCCGTCTATAGTAATTTTACCAATAGTTTTATAACAAATATATTTTTCTGGATTAAACGCAATTTTTATTTGGGGATACTCATTATTGTTTTGAGAAATAATACTTCCAATAAATAAAAAATAAATAGCTAAATATTTCTTCATTTAATTTTCCTAAATTTTTTAAAACATAAATAATTTGAAAATTTATTCAATTGTGATTTCATCAATAAACATAAATGCATTGCCGCCTACTGCTTTATGAAATGATGGACATTGACCAATATTATCAGCAATAAAATGAATATAACGAGTTTTAATTTTATTAAAGTCTTTTGTGAAAGTTTTTATTTCGGTTAGCGGATTATCTAAAATTTCATTATCACAAATAATTTTTTGATCAGAGTAATTTTTTCCATTTTCCGAAAACGATACTGAAACTTTTTGAGGACTAAAAATCCATGAGCCTTGGTTTTCTAAAAAGTTTGCAGAAATTTTATTTACTTCAACAATTTTTCCTAAATCAATTATAATATCACAGTCATTAACTTCATAACCTTGCCAGTATGGGCTTCTAAAATCTGTTGATGCAAAATTTCCATCGATTAGAGCATTAACTCCACCTCCGGTATAATTTGAATGATATTTTTTATTCTCAATAATTACTGGATAAATATTTCCGTTTTCAGAGCAGAATGGATCTGCTTCATCTCTAACAATTGATTTTGTAAAAGATTTTTCCAAAACATCAGAAGGTAAAAGATCATTTCCAAAAACTTTTGCTTTAAGTATAATAGATTTTTCTATAACAAATGGATTTGTATATTTAAAGGAATTTAGTGTGGGTTCTGAATTATCCAACGAATATCTGATTTCAGTTCCTTCATTAAAATTATCTAATTCAATTTTAATTGTATTTGCAAAAAGATTTTTATGCGGATGAGCAACCGGCGAAAAATATTTTTCATATTTAACTTGTGAAAATTCATTACTAATTTCTGAAAATGGTTGTGATGATTGTTCTTTTCCAAAATTTTTGTTTGGCTCAGAATTCATTTCAAATTCTAAAGTTGAACCATTTCTTAAATCGTTATGAGTGAAAAATAATTTATTATAACTACTTCCGTTTAATTTAGCAGATTGAATAAATTTATTCTTATTAGAATTGTTATTTGCGATTATTGTAAAATCTTTTCCGTTTTCTTGATGAATTGTAACTTTATCAAATAGCGGACTACCAATTACATATTGATTGCTTCCCGGCAACACCGGATAAAATCCAATTGCACTTAAAGAATACCAAGCTGACATTTGACCGCAATCTTCATTTCCGCATAATCCATTTCTTCCAGCATGAAAAAAATCATCCATAATTTTTCTTAAAATATTTTGTGTCTCCCAAGGATAACCACAAAAATTATACAAGTAAGCAATATGATGACTGGGCTCATTCCCTTGCGCATATTGACCGATCAGTCCGGTAACATCTGAAGGCATTTGATATTTTTCATAATCGACTTGTAAAGTAAAAAGAGAATCAAGTTTTAATTTAAATAATTCACTACCACCAATTAATTTTTTTAAGCCAATTATATCTTGAGGTACAAACCAAGAATATTGCCATGAATTTCCTTCTGTAAACTCACCGGAACCTAAATATGAAGGAGAAATTGGATCAAAATTTTTACTCCACTCACCACTATAATATCTTCCCCGCATAAATTTTGTTTTTGTATCAAACATATTAATATAATTTTTTGCTCGAGACATATAATATTTGTAATCAGTTTCTTTACCTAATTCTTTTGCCATAATTGCAATACACCAATCATCATAAGCATATTCTAAAGTACTTGATACTGCATCATGAGCTTTATCCATAGGAATGAAACCCATTTTTTTATAGTATACCAAACCTCTTTCATCTTGCATAGAACTTTTAACCATTGCTCTATATGCTTTTTCAATATCGTAATTTTTTATTCCTTTTATAAATGCATCAACAATTACGGGAATTGAATGATAACCTATCATTGTGTTAGTTTCATTTGAAGCCAATTCCCAAACTGGTAATAATCCGCTTTCATCATATTTTGCAATTAACGATTTAATTAAATCATTGGTAAGTTTTTCATCTAGTATTGTGATTAAAGGATGAAGTGCTCTAAATGTATCCCACAAAGAAAAAATTGTGTACATATCAAAATCTTCCGCAATTTTAATTTTGCCATCCATGCCAATATATTTTTTATCAACATCGCTAAAAATATTTGGTGCTAAAAAAGCATGGTACAAAGATGTGTAATAAGTAATTTTCTGATTTTCCGTTCCGCCAACAACTTCAATTCTACTTAACCAATTATTCCAAATTTCTGCAGCATTATTTTTAACTTTATTAAAATTCCAATTCGGAATTTCAGTTAACAAATTTTTCTTTGCTCCCTCAATACTTACATGAGAAATTCCAATTCTCACCAATAATTCATTATCAGAATTAAAATTGAACTTTAATGCAGCCTTTACATATTGCCCTTTTGCTGATTTATCATTTAATTCTTTTCCATCTAATTGAAGAATATTTTCAGAAATAATTTGAGAAAATTCCGCATAAAAATAAATTGTATGTTTTTTTGCCCAACCGCTTGAAGTTCGGTATCCTTCTATTTTATTGTTATCAATAATTTTTATATAAGTTTCTATAGCTGCATCTTGAATTCCATGAACTAAATCAATAATTAAATTTCCGGAATTTTCTGAAAATTTATATTTATGAATTCCAGATCTTTTAGATGTAGTTAATTCTACACCTACTTTGTAATCTTCAAGAAAAACCGAATAATATCCGGGAGAAGATTTTTCTGTTGATTGATTAAATCTTGATCGATATCCTTCATCCGGATTTTCTTTACTTCCGGCATTGAACTTAACATCGCCGGTAACTGGCATAAAAAGAATATCTCCGTAATCTCCAACTCCGGTACCGCTTAAGTGAGTATGACTAAATCCCATAATTGAATTATCACTTGCATGATAACCCGAACACCAATCCCAACCTTCGGTTCCGGTATCCGGACTTAACTGCATCATTCCAAATGGTAAACTTGCACCCGGATATGTATGCCCGTGTTCTGCAGTACCAATAAAAGTATTTACATATTTTGTATAATCAGTTTGAGCATAAATTAAAGTTGAAAAGAAAAAAGTAAAATATATTTTAATAAATATCTGTTTCATTTAAATTCCAAATTCATGTGTCGAAATATTTTTAAATAAACTCTAAATCAATAATTAAGTTTTAGTAAGTGAGGTTTTGTTTTATATAACGTTAAAATCAATTCACCAAATAAAGTATTTGCCCATGCAAACCAAGCTCTTGTAAAATTATTTGGATCATCTTTATGAAATGTTTCATGCATAAATCCAGTACCGCCATGTGTTTTCTTTAATATTGCTAAACAGTTTTTAATTTCTTCTTCATCGTTTGAAGTTAAAGCTCTCATTGTAATTGCCAGAGGCCAGATCATATTTAATCCAACATGTGGTCCTCCAATTCCTTCGCCAAATTTTCCTTTAAAGAAATATGGATTATCGTCGCTTAAAATAAATTTACGTGTGTTTTGATAAACTTCATCATCATGATTTATTCCTCCTAAATATGGAAGAGCTAATAAACTCGGTATGTTTGCATCATCCATAAATAACATATTTCCATACCCGTCAATTTCAAAAGCATAAATTTTGCCATAATTTAAATGTTCTTTCACAGAATATTTACTTATACTTTCTTCAAGTTCAGATTTTAGATTTTTAATTTCTTCTATAATTTGATTATTTGTTATAACACTTGAAAAAATTTCTTGTAATTGTTTCAAGGATTGCAATGCAAATAAATTTGATGGTACCAAATAACTATAAATTGTAGCATCGTCAGATGGTCTAAAACTTGAGTTAATCATTCCGTTTGGTTTAGTCGGATTTCCATACCCGCCAAGCGGTACAGTATCAGTAGCAACGGCGGAAACTCTTTGAAATTTATAAGGTCCTAAATTATCTTTTCTTTGTTGCTCTTTAAAAGTTTGCAGAATTAATTTAACTGCTTTTACCCAATCTTCATCGAAAACAGAAGTATCATTTGTTTCTTTCCAATAACCATGGGCTAAACGAATTGTATAACAAAGTGAATCTATTTCCCATTTTCTTTCATGGAGTTCCGGTTTCATATCAGTTAAATCTGATTGCCAGTAACTTCCTTCATTACTGTAATTAAATGCATTTGCATAAGGATCAATCAGAATACATTTTGTTTGTCTATTTATTACACCGGCAAGAAGTTTTCGCAAAGTTTCATCATTTTTTACAAGAGATAAATAAGGCCAAACTTGTGCAGATGAATCACGAAGCCACATTGCATTAATATCACCGGTAATTACAAAAGTATCGGGTTTACCGTTTTTAATTTCATGTTTAACAGTTGTATCTAAAGTATTTGGGAAACAATTTTCAAACATCCAAGCAAGTTCTTCATCCGCAATATTTTTCTTAACTTCGACAATCGTTTTTTCAACTGCATCACTTACAAATTTTCTTTCACTTATTTTTGGTCTATGCGAAATAAATTTTTTTTCTGCAAATAATTCGGACGTCATTCCAATTCCTAAAATCGAAACTCCGGAAATTGTTGCAGTATTTTTAATAAATTTTCGTCGTGATATTTTATTGTTCATATTTAACTCGATTTATTTTATAGATTGTTTTAATTCACATCGAACTTTTAATTCTTTTGTTAAACTATTCTAAATCATTCAATATTGATATTGCATTTTTATGAATTTCCAAAATATTTTTTTGCGAAAATTCTTCAATTTGTTTTAATGCTTTCTCTTTATTTTTAGAATATTTATTAAGAATTTCATTCTCAAAAATTTTTGTTTTTCTAATGATATCTTTTTGTAATAAATTATTTCGATTTTTTATTTTGGGAAAGTTTGATGAAAAATCTTTTCCAACAAATTCATTTGCAGAAACAAAATCCCAATAAACATGATCAGATTTTTTTTCAAATATTGTTTCATCGGGATCAAAATGATTTTTGAGTGCTTCTTCAGCATTTGTAAAAGAAAATCCGTCTGGAAAATTTTTTATTCCCAAATAAATTGGGGCAAATAAATTCACGCATGGTCTAAAATATGTTAGCCAAACCATTGTACCAATTTCTACCGGCATATTTGGTCTAAGTTGAACAACAAAACTGTATTGAGTAGTTTCACTGCAAATTGTTGAATAATTTTTGTAATGAGGATCACCATTTTTATACATTTCTGATTTATCAAGTTCGCAATTTTCATAATGATCTTTAAGTATTTCCATAATATCTTCAACATCAACTTTCTTAAAAGGATTAAAAGAAAACGGAAACTCTTGATTGATTTTAAATTCTTTTTGTGAAAGTAAATTTATACCACGCCAAATTCTATTGATATTTCCGGGATGATTTATAGAAGTTATAGCTGTATAAGATTTTGCAAAATTAAATTCACTTGATTCTTTCGGGTTGTGCCATCTTCTTTTAACTGCATAACTTATAATATCCGATGAACCTAAATAATTTAACGTATCGGAAAGATTTATATTTTTTATTGTATAGAAATTTGGAATGACCGCAATTTGATCATCCGGAACTCTTTGAGCAATCCAGTGTTTTCCATAAACAGCTGATAAAACCCACGCCTCATTATTATCTGCAATTGTGTAAGTTCTTCCAGAAGAAACATATCCATAATTTTCAATAAGTTGACCGGCAATTCTAACACCATGTTTTGCTGTATTAGCTCTTTCTGCAACTATTCTTCTAAGCCAATATAGAATTCCACCATCCGTTGAATCCGGTTTATCTTCTCGCGAGGGGCAGCCATTTGATGCGACAACAACACCATTATCATTTATAAATCCATCTGCAACTTTCATCCCAGGTAATTCAAGCCAAATGAAGCCATTAGTTTTATTGATTTGTTTTAAAGTTCCACCATTTGCTAAAATAATTTTATCATCATTGTTATGAGTTTTTTCAGAAGTTCTATAAAGATTAACAATTTGTTTACCCCAATCATCTTCATTATGAGCAACAATTACTGATCCATCAATAGATGCATTTTTTCCAACAATTATTGTGAAGCAATCCAATTGTAAATTATTCTGTCCGAATATTTCATATTCAATTGAAAAAATAAATATACTTAACAATAATATATTCTTAATCGCAAAATAAATTTTCATTTTTTCCTAATTTTAATTTCGAACATTAAACATGAATTTTACAAATCATTTTTGAATTCTGATTTTAATTTTTTCAGAAACAGAAGTATTCCCAAAATTATCATAGGCCATGCAATAAATCTCATGTTCACCCAAAGAAGCATTAAACCAAGCCCAATTATATGGCTCAAATGTATTATACCCAATTGATTTATCATTCACGAAAAATTCTACCTTAACTACTTTTCCGTCTTCATCTTCTGAACTTGTTTTTATAATTATATTTTCACCTTTTTTAAAATTACTTTTTTCAATTGGTGAAATAATTTTAATTATTGGATGAATATTTTTGCCATCAGTTTTTTCAAATTTTACATCCAGCATATTTCTATTATAAATTGTTTTGGTTAAATTACCTAGAGAATCATCTCCGAAAGTCTGCCAGAACATTAAGCCTCGAAGATTAAAAGCATCGACGTAACGAGATTTTAAAGCAATTGATCGTAGATCATCAAACGACCAGAATATTTTCTTTTTCGAATTAAATAAAAAAGGTGCTAACGTATTATCATCCCAATAACAATTAAATCCTTTTTCATTTAGTTCTTTGAAATCAGTATAATTTTTAATCGTATAAATCCCCATTCATTTAGAAAAGTACCTTTTTGATAAAGTCCATTATTAATTGTATCATTCACATTCCAACCTTTGCCATAATAAGCTGCACCAGGTACAATTTTCTCGGGATTAACTTTCGCAGAATCCAATAAATATCTAACCATTCTGTCTAATGATTCTCGCTTTGGATCAACATCTTTTTCAGAACTTAATAAATTTGTATGATGATTTGAGAAATTATCAGCAATTCCATGGAGATCGTAAGACATTAAATTTAGCCAATCAAGATATTTTTGATCTTCGTTAAAATTATAAAGCCAAAATTCATTTGATCTTCCGGTAACCGCTGCGGTTAATAATAAATTTGGTTTTATCGAATCTAATTTTTCTCTGAATAATTTAAATAAAGCTGTATGATTTTCTCTATCATTTGGATTATAATGTGTTCCTTCTGGTCCGCCAGTTATAGGAAATTCCCAATCCAAATCAATACCATCAAAAACACCCAAAGCAGAGTTAATTCCTCCCGAAAAATTTTCAATAGGTAAATTTCCTAAAATGAACATATCAATACATGAATTTACAAAATGTTCTCTTGATTCATGAGTTAAAGCCAAATCAGAAAAATATTTTGAACCTCCCCAACCACCAATTGAAATTAGAATCTTTAGATGAGGATGTAATTTTTTAATTTTTCTTAATTGATTAAACTGACCTTTTAAATTTTGAGTAGAATCATCGCCAACTCCATCAACACTTTTTTCGCTTGGATAAATTTTTTGATATGCATGATGTGGGTTTGTAATTAAAGGTATAATTTTACCAGAATCATCTAATTTGGGAATTGCAAAAGCATAATTGAGTACAGTAATTTTTTCAAATAATCCAATGGATTCAATATATTTTTCATGACCAATATTTTCATCGGAATAATTACCATGATAGTAAGCAACTATTTCTTTTTTTTGCGGATAAATAAAATTTGTAAGATTAATAATTAGAACAATACTTAAATAAATTATTTTTTTATTCATTTAATTCACTTAAAGTTGTCGTTTTATATTGAGGGTAGTTAGAATAAATTAAAAACAAAAACAGCCGGCAGTATACCGGCTGTTATGAAACATAAAACAAAAATAAAATTACTTTAAGAGAACCATTTTTCTAGTTGCTCTGAAAGCATCTGTTTCAAGACTTAATAAATAATTACCACTTGCAACTTTTTTACCGGTTTCATCAGTACCGTTCCAAACGATTTGATAATTTCCAGCTTTCAAGTTTTCGTTAACTAGTGTTCTTACTCTTTGTCCAAGAATATTATAAACAACTAATTTAACAGAGCCAGTTGAAGCAATTTTGAAATCAATATTTGTTGTTGGGTTAAATGGGTTTGGATAGTTTTGACCTAATTCAAAATTATTAGGAATTTCTGTTCCAACTTTTTCAACACCTAATATCCATTGAGCTTTTTGTTCTGGGAACCAGTTTAAATCACCAAGAGCAAATCCATCTGTTCCAGCAGATTGCAAAGCTGTATTTGTATAAGCTAAGTTTTCTGGTAATGGCCATGCTGGTGGATACAAGTTACCACTTGCTGGATAAAAATGCCAGGTTACTTCATCAATTTTACCTGTGCTAATTTCATGAATATAACCGGTTAATTTTGATAATTGATCAGCTACATCTGTACCAAAACCAGGATCGGTATCATTATTATTTGCATGCATGATTGTTGTGCCAAGAGGTGGTAAAAGTTCATCTAATGTCCATTGAGCATAGTCACTTATCCAACCAGATTTTTTGATTACTCTTTTAACATGTTCTTTTTTATTTGTTCCACCAGTAACTGGAACTGTGATTGAATCGTAAATAGCTGTTGTATCATTATAAGCATCAATAAATGAATTTAATGCTGCTGGGAAATGATATGCATTGTTTTGTGCTTCTGTTACTCTGTTTGCTGGATTAAATAAATCTGCAGTAGCACCAGCGCCATCATTTACGAATGCTTCTGGTCCAGAAATTGTTGAACCCCATAATTCTGACCAATAGCTAACAGAATCACGTCCTCTAATTCTCCAAATTGTACTTGAAGCTGTATCAGGATAATTTAAGAACCAACCATCTATTACATGAGTTGGGTTTCCGCCAAATGCATGAGCGCCATAGAAAACATTGTTCTTCATGTGTAAATTTGAAGCTTGACGAATTAAAAATGGATTTACAACTCCATAAACAACAGTATTATGTTCAAATATTGATAATTTGTCAAAGCCTCTAACATCCATTAAGTATGAGCTATTAGAGAAAAATGTGTTGTTTCTAAAAATAATTGTATCAGAAGCAACTCCACCAGGTCCTCTCATAACTTGACCACCAAACCAAGATCCTGTATGTTGGTTATTTCTAAAAACGCAATCTTGAATATCAACTTTGTGCCATTGACCACTTGGATTGATTGCAACGTTTGACCAACCTTCCATTATTACACGACGCATTTTCAATGAAATATGATCAGCACGGAGAACCATACCTTCACCCCAGCCTAACCAGTTTTGGTCAGCTCTGATAGCAAGAAGATAAAGATCACTTAAATCAATTTTAGCACCTTCACCGATAAAATCAAAGAATCCACCAACAGATGAATTATCAGTAAGAATTGCTGGAGCTAAAACTGGAGGTCTGTTTGATGCTGCGTTTGGATCACCCGATACATCAGTTGCAATAATTGTAAGATTACCATTAATTCTTAATGGTTCTGTAACTTGATAAATTGCGCCTCTTTTTAATCTGTAGATACGATCTGGATGAGCTCTTAAACCGCCGGCAACTGTATCACCATTAATAACTGTATTGATATTTCCGGGAGGTAAAACTTCAACATCCAAAATATCTTGAGCACTTACTTGTGTTGGAACTACAAATAAAGCTGCTGTTAAAAAAAGAAATGAAACTAAAAGCATTTTTTTCATGTACTGCCTCCTAATTGGTTGTAAAGATGATTTAATTAGTTAAAACAAACTATTTTATTTTGTAACTACTCCTTTATTATATTGAATTATAAATTAATTCTCAACCCAATATCCCCAGTCATACCATATCTATCTCGAGAAACTGGGTATTTATTCTTTAGATTGATTTCTTTATCTTCTTCTCCAGTAATGTTGTTTAGGTTAAAATATAACTGAATTCCGTACCAGGGCAATTCTTGTTTTAATGACAAATCCCATCTAGTATATTTATCTGTGTGAACTCTCTCTTGCATCCAGAAAGCTGGTCGTCTAAAAATATTATCTTGAAATAGCATTGAAATTCTGCCTGAGAAACCCTTATAATCATAACCCAAAGAAAAATTCATAATATCATTTGGTTGATTTAACATTCTTGTCGTGTAAAAAGTATCAATTACTGTGGAAATAAGCATTCCATTTTCATCATATTCGTTTAATAATTCACTTTTTGGATAACTAGCTTCAGAAAATATATGAGTATAGTTTATATTCAATACAATATTTGAAAAAGGTTCTGGTAAATACCAGAAATGTGTTTGCCAATCTGTTTCAATACCCCAAAGATCAATTGGAATAGGATTGTTAATGAAAGTACTAAATTCAAAAAGTCGATTACCCTCTTGTGGTAAATCAGGATATTCACTTAAATCAGTCTTGTATGTAGTTGATGCAAAAATCAAATCTTCAACTCTTTTTTTGAATCCATTTAATGTAAATAATCCTATTTCGTTGTTATAAACCGATAAAACTAGATCTAAATTTTCGGAAGTAGCTGGTTTCAATTTATAATTATTATATGATATAGATGAAGTACCAATATTATATCGTGGAATTATAGTATTAAAATCTGGATAATTCAATGTATTTGTATAAGCAAAATGTATTTGCAACCATGAAAAAGGTTTATATCTTAAATGCAAGGCTGGTAAAAAATAACCATTTGGTCTATTAACAGTTGTATCTGTATATTGTATACCTCCAGAAACAACTTTACCCCTATATGCAAAATAATCTGTGGTAAGGTCCTGATAACGAAGACCTGGTAAAATTGTTATATCTTCTCCAATATTAAATGTTGCCATTACATACGCAGCGCTTTTAGCTTCTGTGCCATGATAATCATAAATTCTTGAACCATGAAGATCTACCTTATAACCTTCATAACCCTTTGCTCCAGGAACTTTTGCTGCAATTTCTAAAATATCATACATCAGATCAAAACCAAGTGGATAAGCAATTTCATAATCTCCATTTAAAAAGTTGCCATAAGAATATGAATCATCAATAAAATTTTCTAAACCGATTCTTCCACTTGTTGTAATTAAATCTGGATACTTTTCAAAAATTGCATCTAATCCAGCTTGACTTCCTGAGTATAAGAAAGCCCCATTGGCTGTATTAAAGTCATATGACCTATCTCTATATAAATAACTTCCGCCAAATTTAACTTTCGCAGTTAAGAAATCAGCTACGACAAAATCTGTTTGAAAATCAACTGCAGCTGAAAATGCTCTATCACTTGTAAAATTTTCCGAAGTACTAATGCCACTAAAAGCTGTTCTAGAATAATCTGGAACTGCAAGATTTGAAAGATCTTGAGGATGTAATCTCGTTAAATTACCTAATCCTGTTAACCCAGCAACTTCTTGCCAAAAAGAAAAAGTCATATCTTGAGGATTAACACTTTCCGAATATGTATGTGATAGTTTTAAGTCTACATGGAAAATTGGAATATCTTGTTTTATGCTTAACAAATTTGTGATAATATTAAGTTCATTGTCTACATCTGAAGCAGAATAATTTAAATCATCTTGAATAAGACTTAAATTTTGTCTTCTATATAAAGATTTAGTATCACTTTTGCTGAAGAAATTCATCATTCCTATTTCTCCATCCTCATATGCATAATCCAATACTAACGTTGCACCATGTCTTTCCTTCTCACTAAATACATCTGTCAAATTTACTGAGTTTATATTCGGTATCCCTTCATCCCCATGTGTCTTATCTTCTAAGATATAACCCGCTCCTAATCTATTGGAACTTCTATTCCTCTTTTCTGTTGATCCTTGTAAAAATATTCCGAAACTTCCATCAAAAAATCTCTGCTCATATGAGCCTACAAACATATAATCATTATATGTCTCCTTTAATCCATTATAACTGCCTTGCGTCGTTAATCCAAATGTCGGATTTCCTTCTTTATCCTTTACTGCTTTCCTTAATCCGAAATTTACTACTCCTCCCAATACCGCTGCATCCATATCTGGTGTTATTGCCTTTATTACTTCTATCCCTCCCAACATGCTAGATGAGATCATACTCAAATTCGTTGCTCTATCTCCTACTATTGATGTTTGTTCCGTCGGGTCATTCGATACAACGTTTCCTGGTAATTGTACCCCATCTATTGTTACTTGATTATATTGTGGTGATAACCCTCTTATTACTACTCTCGATCCTTCTCCTCCCTCTCTCAACAATGATACTCCGGGTAATCTTGCTACCGATTCTGCTGCATTCGCATCCGGCAATTCTTGTATCCTTGCCATTGATACTACGTTCTTTATCTGTATTGATGACAACTGCTGATTTATTGCTTCTTTCTGACCGCTTGCTTGAGCTGTTACTACTACTGTTTCTCCTTCTACGCTTACTGCATTTAATTCAAATATTATTTCTACTGTTTTACCTGATACTATATTTACGCTCATCTCTTTTGCATCATATCCTACATATGTTGCTTTTATTCTATATTGTCCGGGTGTTACATTTCTTAGTAAGAATTTTCCCTCTACATCGGTCGCTGCGCCTATACTGGTTCCCACTATTATTATATTCGCTCCTGGTAATGCATCTTTCGTCTGGATATCTTTTACTACTCCTCGCAATCCCCCACTTTGGGCAAAATTAGTACCAATACAAATAACCATAGAAATTATAATGAAGAAATTAAAAACTGAAAATTTTCGTAACATAGTTACCTCTTAAAAATTTAATTTTTTTACAATAAATTATTCACAAAATTCAAAAAAAATCTTTATACTAAAAATTTACTTACTCGTGTAAGTTTTTCGTACATCAAAATAAATAATTTTAAATTACTGTACAATATAATTTTAAGAATCACTTATTTTATATGAAAATTGTGGTTCTATTATAAAATAATTCTCAAACCAATATCCCCCGTCATACCATATCTTTCAATTGAAGCCGGAAAACTGTTTTTCTGATTTAAATCTGTATCCTCTGTACCTGTTAAATTATTTAAGTTAAAGAATAATTGAATTCCATACCATGGTAATGTTTGTTTAAGTGACAAGTCCCATCTTGTATATTTATCTGAATGAACTCTTAATTGATTCCAAAAATCTGGTCTTTTAAAGATATTATCTTGATACAGCATTGAAATTCTACCTGAGAAACCCTTATAATCATAACCCAAAGAAAAATTCATAATATCATTTGGTTGATTTAATAAACGTGTACTATAAAAGGTATCAATAATTGTAGAAGTTAGTTCTCCCATTTCATTATATTCATTTTTTAACTCACTTCTTGGATAGCTTGCCTCTGAGAAAATATGTGTATAGTTAAAATTTAGAACAATATTTGAGAAAGGTTCTGGTAAATACCAGAAATGTGTTTGCCAATCAGTTTCAATACCCCAAACATCAATCGCGATTGGATTATTTATAAAAGTACTAAATTCGAAAAGCCTATTACCTTCTTGTGGTAAATCAGGATAGTCATTTAAACTTGTAACATACATTGTTGAAGCAAAAATTAAATCTTCAATTCTTTTTTTAAACCCATCGAATGTCAATAATCCGATTTCATTATTGTAAATTGAAAAGACTAAATCAAAATTTTCTGAAGTTGCAGGTTTCAACCTGAAATTATTATATGAAATACTTCCGGTACCTATATTATATTTAGGAACAATTGTGTTAAAATCGGGATAGTTTAATGTATTAGTATAAGCAAAATGTATTTGCAACCAAGAAAAGGGTTTATATCTTAAATGCAATGCTGGTAATAAATAACCATTTGGTCTATTGGTTGTTGTATCAGTATACTGATATCCACCAGGAACTTGTTTCCCTCTATATGCAAAATAATTTGTTGTTAGATTTTGATAACGTACACCTGGTAAAACGGTTATACTTTCACCTATATTAAAAGTTGCCATTACATAAGCAGCACTTTTATCTTCTGTTCCATGATAATCATGAATTAAAGAAACACTTTCATTTTCTTGATAAGATTCATTATCTGGGCTGTTAGTTTGAACTATTTTAAGAATTTGCTTCATAAAATCAATATCGATAGGATAATGAATTGGATAATCTCCATTTAGAAAATTATCAAACGAATATGAATTATCAATAAAATTTGAGACTGTAACACTGCTACCATTCAATTCCATATCAGGATAATATTTTAGAATATTGGCTACAGTATTTCCTCCACCAAGGAATATATTTCCAGCATGACCAGTATTTATATCATAAGACCTATCTCTATATAAATAACTTCCGCCAAATTTAACTTTCGCAGTTAAGAAATCTAAAATATTTAAATCTGTTTGAAAATCTAATGAAGCTGAAAGTACTCTCTCTCTTGAAAAATTATCAGATGTAGTTATAGTATTAAGTCTTGAAGCAGAAGAATTATAATTTGGTAATTTTACTAATTCAATAGGTCTAAGTTTTGTCAAGTTACCAAGTCCAGCTAAACCACCAACATCTTGCCAAAACAAAAATGATATATCTCCTGGATTTTTACTTTCCGAATATGTATGAGATAGTTTTAGGTCTACATGGAAAATTGGTATTTCTTGTTTTATACTAAGCAAATTAGTTATGACATTTAATTCATTATTTACATCAGAAGCTGAATAAAATACATCATCTCCAACTAAATTAACAGATTGATTTCTGTAATCAGATTTAGTATCACTTTTGCTGAAGAAATTCATCATTCCTATTTCTCCATCCTCATATGCATAATCCAATACTAACGTTGCACCATGTCTTTCCTTCTCACTAAATACATCTGTCAAATTTACTGAGTTTATATTCGGTATCCCTTCATCCCCATGTGTCTTATCTTCTAAGATATAACCCGCTCCTAATCTATTGGAACTTCTATTCCTCTTTTCTGTTGATCCTTGTAAAAATATTCCGAAACTTCCATCAAAAAATCTCTGCTCATATGAGCCTACAAACATATAATCATTATATGTCTCCTTTAATCCATTATAACTGCCTTGCGTCGTTAATCCAAATGTCGGATTTCCTTCTTTATCCTTTACTGCTTTCCTTAATCCGAAATTTACTACTCCTCCCAATACCGCTGCATCCATATCTGGTGTTATTGCCTTTATTACTTCTATCCCTCCCAACATGCTAGATGAGATCATACTCAAATTCGTTGCTCTATCTCCTACTATTGATGTTTGTTCCGTCGGGTCATTCGATACAACGTTTCCTGGTAATTGTACCCCATCTATTGTTACTTGATTATATTGTGGTGATAACCCTCTTATTACTACTCTCGATCCTTCTCCTCCCTCTCTCAACAATGATACTCCGGGTAATCTTGCTACCGATTCTGCTGCATTCGCATCCGGCAATTCTTGTATCCTTGCCATTGATACTACGTTCTTTATCTGTATTGATGACAACTGCTGATTTATTGCTTCTTTCTGACCGCTTGCTTGAGCTGTTACTACTACTGTTTCTCCTTCTACGCTTACTGCATTTAATTCAAATATTATTTCTACTGTTTTACCTGATACTATATTTACGCTCATCTCTTTTGCATCATATCCTACATATGTTGCTTTTATTCTATATTGTCCGGGTGTTACATTTCTTAGTAAGAATTTTCCCTCTACATCGGTCGCTGCGCCTATACTGGTTCCCACTATTATTATATTCGCTCCTGGTAATGCATCTTTCGTCTGGATATCTTTTACTACTCCTCGCAATCCCCCACTTTGGGCATTTATAACACCAAATGTTACAAATAAGTATATCAAAAGAAATTTGATTTTTTTTATAATCAAAAACATTTTTGCCTCATTAGACTAATGTTATAATAATATTTTCAAACAAAAATAAAAATGCAAATAAAAAAAATTATACTAAACAAACATATGAACTCTTAAAGTTCGATACCCATAAATAGCAATTACAACAAAACTTATAAATGGCAAAATAAATGAAACATTTACTGCCGGCATATTTGCAATAGTTCCAAAATCAATAATTAATCCTTGTAAAGGCGGCATTAATGCACCGCCGACTATTGCCATAACTAATCCAGCTGCACCTAAGGTTGTATCTTCTTTCAATCCTTCTAATGCGATGCCGTAAATTGTTGGAAACATCAAAGACATAAAAGCTGAAGTTGCTATTAAACAATATAATCCAATTTTACCAACAATAAATATCGTTCCTAAAGTTGTAAACATTCCACCAATTGCAAATAGAGTTAATAACAATCTTGAGTTTAAGTATTTCATTAAATATGTACTTACAAATCTACTTGTAAGAAAAATTGACATCGCAACAATATTATAATTTTGTGCTTGCGCTTTTGTAACACCAAGATTTTCAGCATACTGAATTATAAATGTCCAACACATTATTTGAGCAGCAACATAAAAAACTTGAGCTATTACACCTTCACGATATTTAAGATTTTTGATTAATCTTCTAATTGAAACTAATGGGTGAATTCCATTATCAGTTTTATTTGTAACTGGCATTTTATAGAAAAATATTATAGCAATTACAATAATCACAACTACTCCCAGTAAAACGTAAGGATCACGAATTATTGCCAAATCGTGGGAACGAATAACTGCTTTTTCAGTTTCGCTTAAAGTATTAAAAATCAAATCACCGGAATCATTTCGAACATCCGATTTTAGTGAAGTAAGGATAAAATTTGAGGCAACAAACATTCCAAATAATGATCCAACCGGATTGAATGATTGTGCAAAATTTAATCTCCGTGTTGCAGTTTTTTCATCCCCCATAGATAAAATATATGGATTTGCAGTAGTTTCTAAAAATGCTAATCCAAATGTTAGTATGTATAATGAAACCAAAAAGAACTCAAAAATCTCATATTTTGCTGCAGGATAAAAAAGTAATGCTCCAACAGCATAAAGTAATAACCCCAACAAAATTGAACTTTTATAACTATATTTTTGAATGAAAAGTGCTGCCGGAATTGCCATAGTTGCATATCCGCCATAAAATGCAAATTGAATTAAAGCTGCACGTGCTGCGGAAATTTCCATAACAGTTTGGAATGCTGCAACCATTGGATTCGTAATATCATTAGCAAATCCCCATAAAGCAAATAAAGTTGTTACTAATATAAAAGGTACCAAAAAATGTTTTGGAACAATCTTAGGTTTGTGTCCAGTATTCAGATTTACTTTATTAATATCCATTGCGGAATTAATGCCCCTTAAAGTAGTGAGTTATTTTCTATTAAATACGAATCAAGAATGATGTTCTCTATTTTACATTTTTTATCACTGAGTTTAATTTTCTTTATTAGCATTTTCATTGCTTCATTTCCCAAAATTCTTGTTGGATAATCAACATAAGTTAATTTTGGATAAAGCATTTCTGCAAAACTTTTGTGATCAACTGCAACAACTCCAATATCTTGCGGAATATTGAAATTATATGCTCTAGCTGCATCATAAACACCTTGGGCAATCATTCCGTTACCACAAAATATAACCTCAGGTAAATTTCCACTTTCATAAATTTTTTGAAAGCCGGTATAACCGTAATCCGGGAAAAATTTCCCTAAAATAATCCACTGATCATTTATTTCCAGATTATGTTTTTTCATAGTATCCAGAAAACCTTCTAATCTTGGACCACCGTCACTTTTTATATCTCCGGAAATATGAGCAATTTTTGTGTAGCCTTTTTTTATTAAATGTTCAGTTAGTTTTTGAGCTGCAAAAAAATCATCAAATCCAATTGAATTGAAACCGGTAAATCCAACCGGTCTTCCAAAAAATACAAAAGGTTTTTTTCTTTTTTTTATTCTTTCAAAAATTTCGGCTTCAACTCTATCTAAAGTTTGAGAAACTAACAAACCGTCAACATTCATGGAAAGTAACTTAAAAATATTTTCACTTTCTATTTTGCTGTCTTCTCTTGAAACAGTTAAAATAATATGATAAGATTCCTTTTCCGCAATTTCCATCATTCCCTTTACAATGGATGAAAAATACATATTTGTTATATCGGGAATAATTATTCCAACTGTGCGTGTTTTTTTTTCTGTTAAATGTCGCGCAGTTAAATTAGGAATATAATCCATTTCTTCTGCGGTTTTTTTAACTTTTATTTTCATTTCCGCAGAAATATCCGGACTATCTTGCAATGCCTTGGTAACAGTTACTCTAGAAATTCCTAGTTTAACTGCAATATCAGATTGTTTAACAGTCATGAAATTTTTATTAGTATAAAAAAACTTACACGTGTAAGACTAATTTTACTTACACGTGTAAGATAATTTTTTTTATTCATTTACACAATATTTTAAAATCAATTTAATCAAAAATTTCATTACTTATTTTGGAAAATAAGTTTTGCATTTTTGTAATGCAATTCCCATAAATCGGTTTGTGTGGGTGAATATTCTTTTAAATCAACAGAGTTTGCAATTATTTTTCTTCCGTGTGAAATGTCTTTTATTCTTTTTTGCGAAATTGCTTGAACCATAATATTTCCCAAAGCAGTTGCCTCAACCGGACCGGCAATTACTTTTAGACCTGTACAATTTGAGGTAAATTGATTTAACAATTCATTTTGGGATCCGCCGCCAACAATATTAATAATGTTAATTTCTTTTTTCGTAATCGAAATTAATTCTTCAATTAATGTTTTATATTTTACTGCTAAGCTTTCTAAAACAGATCGAATATATTCCCCTTTTGTTTTTGGAATTATTTGGTTAGTGTTTTTACAATATTCATTTATTGCAATTGACATTTTCGGTGGATTTAAAAATTCATGAGAATCAACATCAATAAAACATCTAAAAGGTTTTGCATTTTTTGCAATTTTATTCAATTGTTCATAAGTGAAAGATTTTCCTTCCAATTCCCATTCTTTTTTTAACTGTTGGATAATCCACATTCCCATTACATTTTGCAAAAATCTTATTTTTCCGCCAACTCCGCCTTCGTTAGTAAAATTGGAGGTAAATGACTTTTCATTTATAATTGGCATATCTGATTCAACACCAATTAAAGACCAAGTTCCAGAACTTATGTAAATACAATTATTATTTAAATTGGGAACAGCTGCAACGGCACTTGCCGTATCGTGACTTCCCACAGCAATTACATCAATTTCTTTTATTCCTGTAGAATTACAGATTGAAGGATGAAGATTTCCAATTTTTGTTCCGGGAAAAACAATTTCACACATATTTTTTTTCGGAATTTTTAATCCGTTAAAAATTTTGTTTTCCCATTTTCTACTTTTTGCATTAAGTAGTTGCGATGTTGATGAAATTGTATATTCAGATTTTTTTTCACCGGTTAGTAAGAAGTTAAAAAGATCTGGCATAAATAAAAGTTTATCAGCATTTTGTAAAATTTCACTTTTACTTTTAACCATGCTCAAAAGTTGGAACGCAGAATTTATCTGCATGAATTGAATTCCGGTTAAATTATATATATTTTTTTTTGGCATTAGTTTAAAAGCATGTTCTAATATCCCATTTGTTCTGGAATCTCTGTAAGCAAAAGGATTTCCAAGAAGTTGATTGTCTTGTGTAACAAATCCAAAATCAACTCCCCAAGTATCAACAGCAATGCTTTGAATATCAACATGACCTTTCTGTACAGCTTTAGATATTCCGGTTTTCAATTCCTCAAATAACTGTAGAATATTCCAATATAAACTTCCGTGAATATTCACTGGACGATTTGGAAACCGATGAACTTCTTCTAATCTAATTTTATTATTTTCTAAAATTCCAACAATTGCTCTGCCGCTTTCAGCACCAAAATCTATTGCCAAAAATTTATTTGATTTCATTTAACTTCACCAAAATTTAATTTTTATCAAGTGACGGATCGTCAACAAAAATCACTAATAATTTTCTTGGACCATGAGCACCTAAAACTAAAACTTTTTCTATATCGGCTGTACGACTTGGTCCAGCTACCATCACCATATTTTTCGCTTTTTCTTTATCAATTATTTTAAAAAGTTCAAATTGATTTGGGATTAGATATTTAACTTCTAAAATTGCAATAACATAATCACAAAGAAAATGTGGAAAACTTGTTTTTGAATTATCATAGAAAAATATAAGTTGAGCAATATCTGAAACAGCATAATCAGCTTGAACTATGGAAGTTTTGATTTCACTAATTTTTTGTTTCCGCTCTTCATTATTAAAATCATTTGCTACAATAAAATTAATTTGGGGAATTTGTTTTTCAATTTGATTTTTTATTTTAAGACATAATTCTTGATTAGTTGTAACAACAAAATTTTCACTCTCTGAATTTAAAATTTTTGTTATTGATTCAGCTGCTTTTTCGAAATTTTCAACTAATAAAAATTCACCATTAATTTTTTGTAATTCATTTTCAAATTGTTTAATCAATTCTGATTTTTTAACCATTGTAAATTCATTAATTTTTGAAAAAAGTAAATCATCCGTGTTTGGAATTATTTCCTCTTTTTCCAATTTGTTGCTTAATGCAATTTTAACTCTGGAAAGTATTTTATCTTTGCTGCTCATTTATCGGAATTATATAGTTCGTAAAATTGTTGACGAAAACCTTTTTTATCAATTCCCGGAAATGATCTTTTTTTATGATATCCCGGAATTTTTAAATATTCATTTGGAATAAAATTTTGTGCTTTTTTAGCACTCCATCCAAAAAATCTATATAACTTTGGTTTGGTAGAAATATATGCCCAAGTTTTAATAATAATTTTCTCAAGAAATTTTGATTTGTCTTTTTCTACAACTTTTTTTCTTAACTCAAGAATATGCTCGGGAAGTTTAATTTTAACGGGACAAACATCACCGCAAGCTCCGCACAAACTTGATAAATACGGCGCTTCTTTTCCTTCAATCTCACTTAAATATTGCGGAATTAATGTAATTCCAATTGGGCCCATATAAACCCAATTATAAGCATGACCACCAATTTGCTGATAAACCGGACATACATTTAAGCAGGCTCCACACCTAATACAATAAAGTGTTTCACGCAATTTTGGATCAGCGAGAATTTTTGATCTTCCATTATCTAACAAAACAATATGAACTTCTTCCGGACCTTCATTATATTTTTTTGAACTTGGTCCGCCAATAAAATTTACGTAAGTAGAAGATTTTTGTCCAGTTGCGCTTGGAGCTAAAAGTTTCAAGAAAAAAGGTAAATCGTCAATGCTTGGTAAAAGTTTTTCAATTCCCATTAAAGCCAAATGAATTTTGGGAAGACTAATACTTAAGTGTGCATTAGCTTCATTTTCAACAACACAGAAATTACCGTTTTCAGCAAATCCAAAATTCACACCGGAAATACTCATTTCTGCAGAAAGAAATTTTTCTCGCAATTTTTTTCTTGCGATAAGTAGTAATTCTTCTGGTACATTTGTAAAAGGAGTTTTTAATTTTTCAGTGAATAATTTACCGATATCATTTCTGCTAAGATGCAATGCCGGAGCAATTAAATGTGAAGGGACCTGATTATTAAGCTGAACAATATATTCTCCTAGATCTGTTTCAACTGCATCAATATTATTTTCTATTAAAAGTTCATTTAAGTGAATTTCTTCTGTGGTAAGTGATTTTGATTTAACAATTGTTTTAACATTATTTTTTCTTGCAATATCTAAAATTATTTTTTTTGCATCATTTCCATCAACAGCCCAATGAATTTTAATTCCGTTTTCAATACATTTTTTTTCAAATAGTTCTAAATATTTATCAAGATTTTCAATTACATCTTTTTTGATTTTATGAGTTTTATTTCTCAATTCTTCCCAATAAGGAATTGAGTTAGTTGTACTAATTCTGCTTGATGAAGTTGACGCTGTTGCTTTATAAACTGCTTTTCTTAAATTTTCATCAGCTAAAGCTTCTTCTACATGTTTTTTGATATTCAGTTTTTGATTATCCAAAATTTAAATCCCTAAACTTTGAGCTAATAAATCAGCAATGTGAATTACATTAACATTTAATTTATTTTTATTTATAAATCCTTCAATGTTCATCAAACAACTTGAATCAAGTCCAACGCAATATTCAGCTTTTGTATCTAAAATATTAGTACATTTTCTTTCAACCATCGCAACAGAAACATTTTCATATTTATAAGAAAACGTTCCGCCAAATCCGCAGCAAACATCGGAATCATTCATTTCAATTAATTCTAAACCACTTATCATTTCTAAAATTTTTCTTGGCTCGGATGAAATACCTAATTCTCTTAACGCATGACAAGAATCATGAAAAGTAACTTTATGAGGAAATTTTGCTTTAAAATTTTTAACATTTAATACTTTTATAAGAAATTCGGTAAACTCAAAAATTTTATTTCTGAGCAATTTATATTTTTCATCTAAAGAATTATTAATTTTTAAATTTTGATAATGATTTTTTACCATACTAACGCAAGATCCGGATGGTGCAATTACATAATCAAAATCTGCAAAAAGATTAATAAATTTTTCTACAAGAGGTATTATTTCACTTTGATACCCGGAATTAAACGCCGGCTGTCCGCAACAAGTTTGATCATCAACATAAACTGTATTGACCTTAAAATATTTTAAAATCTTTACCATTGATATTGCAGCATTTGGATAAATATGCTCATTTAGACATGGAATAAATAATGCTACTTGCATTTAAGTTGACTCTAAAGGTTTGCGAAAAAAATTCAGAAACTATATCAAATATTTTTGTTTAACTATTTTAGAAATTGTAAATGCTTAAATTTATTTCTTTTGTAAGATAACTTTTTTAGTTTCTCTTGCTACAACAAGTTCTTCATTTGTATCTAAAACTAACGCGAAGAATTTTGAATTTTCAGTGTTAATAATTTGTTGATGTGTTTGATTAAATTCTTTATTTAATTCAAACCCTAAAAATTTTAAAGAGTTTAAAACTTCTTCTCGCAATTCCCAATCTTTTTGTCCAATACCGCCGGTAAATGTTATTGCATCAATTCCTTCCATTAAAATTATATATTCACCAATATATCTTTTGATATCATAAATAAATTTATTCCTTGCCAGCAGTGCATTTTTATTATTTTCTTTAATTGCTTCTTTAATTTCACGCATATCAGCAGAAATTCCAGAAAGTCCTTTCAATCCGCTATTTTTTGAACATTCTTTCAATGCTTCATCAAGTGTAATTTTCTTTTTTTCCATAATGTATGGAAGAACGAACGGATCCAAATCGCCTATTCGAGTTCCTTGAATTAATCCGGTTTGAGGTGTAAATCCCATTGTTGTATCAATAGATTTTCCATTTTTATAAGCACATAACGATGAAGATCCGCCTAAATGAACAGAAATAATTTTGTGATTTTCTTTATATAGATTTAGAACTTTAATTGTTTCAGAAGTAATAAATCTGTGCGAAGCGCCATGATAGCCATATTTTATTACTCCATAATTTTCAATCCATTCAATCGGAACTCCATAAACTCTAGCATAATCCGGAATATCAACATGAAATCCCGGTTCAAAAACTCCAACTAAATTTGTGTTCGGAAGTAACTCACGAAACATATGTATAGCTTCTAGATACGGCGGATTATGGGCGGGAGCTAATGATGAATAATTTTCCATCGCTTGCAAAACTTCATCATCTAAAATAACTGAACCATTTTTATCACCGGCTTGAATTGTTTTAAATCCAATTCCATCAATTTCTTCAATACTTTTAAGAAGATTATTTTTTGGATCAAGTAAAAAATCCAATGAAAGTTTAACTGCATTTTTAAGTGTTGGAACATTTGAAGTAATTGAAGTAATTTTTTCATTTCCGATCCAATAATTTACAATTGCATCTTTTTCACCAACTCTTTCAATATAACCTTTTGCTAATTGTTGTTCATTATTCATATCCAGTAATTGGAATTTTAAACTTGTTGAACCAATATTGCAAACAACAATTTTCATAGTGTTTCCTAACAAAATTATTTTAATTTACTTAAGATTGCATCAGTAATTTCGTTAATCAATTTATCTTTTTCCAATTGTGATAAATTATTGAAATCAAAATTTGTAGAAGTTTTATCTCCATTATGGATTTCACAAGTACCTTCGGTTTCGCAAGTAATACATCCGGCATTTGTTCTTATTCCGTATTTTTCGCGCTGATCTGTAAGTTTTTTTACTTGATCTTTATTTAGAGTTTTTATACTTCCAACTTGCTGAGCAACAAAAGCAATATGAGCAAAATGCTCGAGCGTTTCCATTTTGTGATATGCATTTAAAACATCTTTCCCGACAGTTAAAGCTCCATGATTTGCTAATAAAAATGCATCATAATCTTTAAGCAAAGGAACAACCGGTTTGTAAAATTCATCAGTTCCGGGAGTACCATATTCAACAATTGGAATATTGCCTAATGCAATTATTACTTCGGGCAATACGCATTTATCAAGCGGAATTCCGGCAACTGCAAATCCAGTTGCATACGGTGGGTGCGAATGACAAACACTTCGAACATCTGGTCTATCTTTATATACTTGAAGATGCATAAAAACTTCAGATGAAGCTTTTTTATTTCCATTCAAAGTTTTACCATTCATATCAACAACAACCATCATATCCGGAGTTAAGAAACCCTTACTAACACCGGTTGGAGTAATAACAACTTTTTCATCATCAACTTTTGCACTTATATTTCCATCATTCGATGCTACATAACCGCGGTCATACATTCTTTTACCCACTTCAACAATTTGCTTTTTTAGGGTAATTAGATTATAACTCATTTTAATTCTCCTATATTTTTACCTTACTTGGAGTTTGGTAAAATGGTTTCAACATCTGCGTGAGGTCTTGGGATTACATGAACGGAAACTAATTCTCCAACTCTTTGTGCTGCAGAAGCTCCAGCGTCAGTAGCAGCTTTAACAGCTCCAACGTCACCTCTAACCATTACTGTAACGTATCCTCCACCAATTATTTCTTTTCCGATTAGACTTACGTTTGCTGCTTTTACCATCGCGTCAGCTGCTTCAATTGCGCCGACTAATCCTTTAGTTTCTATCATTCCAAGTGCTTCCAATTTCATTTTTTCTCCTTTATATTATGATTTGTTATACAATTTTTAATGCATTACTTATTGCAATTCTTCTAACTCTAGTAAAATCTTTTGGTGTACAAACTCCTTCTCCGGTTGGGCTTGCAATTGTATGTGAGAAATATCCCTCGCCGGCACTTCCGCCATTTCCTGCTAAGGATGAACCGTTTACAATCACAATACTTGTATCCATTTCTTGCGTAAACTTTGTAATGTTTTGCAGATTATTTGAATGAATAACTGCAGTATGACCAAATCCATGTTCAGCTTTTTTACAATTTATGACACCTTCTTCAAATGTGTTTACTTTTACAAGTGGCATAAAAGGCATCATTTGCTCAGCAATAACAAATGGATGATTTGCGGAAACTTCGCCAAATAATAATTTGACATTTTCTGATAAATTTAGCCCGCAAGCTGAAGCTAAAATATTAGCATTTTTTCCAATAAAATCTCTTAAACCAAAAAAATGTCCTTTTTCATTCTTAATAAGAGCTTTCTTTGTTAAAATATCAACATGCTCAGAGTTTAAATAAACTGCACCGTTATTTTTCATTGCTTGTATAAAACCATCATATACATCTTTTACAACAAATGTTTCTTTTTCTGCAATACAAAGAATATTATTATCAAATGAAGCTCCGGTAATTATACTTTTTGATGCATTATCTAAATCGGCAGTTTGATCAACCAAAACGGGTGGATTTCCGGGTCCGGCAGCAATTACTTTTTTTCCGGCTTTGAATGCAGCTTCAACAACAGCCGGTCCACCGGTTGCTACAATTAAGTCAATATCATTATGGTTAAATAATTTATTAACATTTTCTAATGTTGGTTCTTTAATCATTGAAATTAAATTTTCCGGTCCACCATTTTCAACAATTACTTTATGAAAAATTTGAATTGCATATGCAGAAACATTTTTTGCTGAAGGATGCACACTGAAAACTACACTATTTCCACCCGCAATTGAAATAATTATACTATTTAATAAAACCGGTATCGGATGTGTTGAAGGAGTAATTCCAGCAATAACTCCATATGGAGCTCTTTCTTCTATAACTGTTCCTTTCGAACCAGTCCATGATTTTGTTTCCAAATCTTCCATTCCCGGAGTTGCATCAGCGGCATTATGATGTTTTGCAATTTTATCTTCAACTCTTCCCATTCCAGTTTCGGCATGAGCTTTTTTGGAAAAATCTTCCGCATATGTATGCATTGTTTTTCTTAATTCGGAAATAATTTTTTTCTTTACTTCTGTAGAAACTTTTACCCATTTTTTCTGTGCAATATTTGATTGATAAACCGCATCATCAACATTTTCAAAAACTCCGTTTGATGAATTAAGATTAGTTGATGAAAAATTTTTATTTCCCAATTCATTTATCACATCTGTAACTAATTTCTGTATATATCTTCTGTCAATATTAGACAATTATTTCCTCGAAAAATTATTTGCTATTTAAGTTTAACCAGCTTACAATTTTCTGTTCAAGCATTTTAAAACCAATCAAATTACTATTGATAAAAAGATATTTTGATTTAACCGAACACACTTTTGAATTACCAATTTCCCAACAAATTTGACCTTTAAAATTTCGTAAATTCTCTAATCTTTTTCTTAGCTGAAATGATTCGTTACTAATAATTATTGTAGATTTATAAAAATCATTTTCAGTTTTTTCAACTAAATCATCAAGCAAATTTTGAAATTCAAGACTATTTAAACTTTTTGGAGTAAAACATTCGCTTTCAATTCCAAGTTTTAATAAAATTTCTTTTGTTTTATTTTTATATGCATCTTCATTAAGATTTGTAAGAACAGCAATTTTGTTTGATTGAACATTTTCTATTTTATTTAGATTGCTACAACTTTCATCATTATCAGAATAAATGATTTTTATTCCATTAAGTGTTAAAAAATCATTTGCAAGCGGTGTGATTATTGTTTTTGGTCGAACCTTAATTTTTGTAAAACCTTTTATTTTAGTTAATTCCACATCTGAATATGTTAATAGTTTTTTATCAAATATAAATTCCAAATTTTCATTTACAGAATCTTTTAAATGTGAAATCTTCCTTTCTTCAAATAATCTGGAAATTACTTTTTCAGCAATAACTTTTATAAATTCTTCGCGTGAAATAATCATTTATCAGTACTTATTTTTTCTGGAAATTTAGTTTTCATTTTTAATTACGTTAAAAATTTATAAAGTTATAACTCCCTTTTTCAAAATAATATTTGCATAAAGTGCCATTTCGCTTGTTGCTATTACTGCATAAGCTTTTTCTGCTCTTTTGTAAAATTCAAATCTTTCTATAAATTCAAATTCAGTAAAGTGTTCATTACTTTCATTAAGGATTTTTTTATAGTCATCCCAAATTGTTGGAACATAATTATCACCATCAACTATTTTCATTAATCCAACAGGCTTTTCAACATACTTATCAAGAGGAAATAGTTTTAAGATTGCTTCTAAAATTACCGGAACATTGTGTCCGTCCATTCTAATAAGACGTTTTGCAATTGAAGCAGCCGGAAAATTTCCATCTGCAACTACAATTTCATCACCGTGACCCATTTCGCAGAGAATTTTTAACAAATCTGCACCAATTATTTGCGGAATATTTTTTAACATTTTGATTTTCCAAAAATATAAAATAAAACTTTACTTACTCGTGTAAGTAGAATATATTAACTTACTAATTAAATAACTTTTTAACAAAATTTTTTTTTGAATGATAAAATACAAAGTAAATTCATTTATTAGAACCAATATGGATTTTATATAAAACAATTACAATTTTGCTATTAGATATTGTTCTATTATAATTTTAAAAATTATTAAGGGATAGAAAATGAAAAAAAATAATTTAACGCTAACAATAATAGTTTTTGCTATGTTTTTTTTCTCATCTGCATTTGCTCAAAGTGAAAAAAATGAATTTATTCAAGGTTATGAAAAAATTATTCAGCGAGGAAATTTTTCTTATCATTCACCTCATCCGGATATTACTAAAGCATTGCTGGTTAGAGCCAGAAAGGGTGAAATGGTAATTGAGTGGCAAACGGAATCCGTTCCGAAGAGTTATAAAAATGAATTTATATCTTTTGTTTGGTATTTTGCAATTTCTCAAAATTCAATTAATCATCTCTTTAAACTTTCTGTAAATGACAAACCATTTCTAAAATTTAAAAATGAACTGGGTTCAAAAATTGGAAGTTGGGAAATTAAAGGGATTAATAATTCTCTTCTAACTTTTAAAGCAACCACAACTGATAGATATAATGATTTAATGGGAATTGCAATATTAAAGATTCATAAAAATGACATAAAATTTGGTGAACCAATAAATATAAAAGTTACCGGAGTTGATGCAGAAAGCTCCGATTGGTATATGACATTTCAAGGAAAGGTTGACGCTGATGTTAGAATTGTACCAACAGATTTGGTTTCAAAAAGTAAAAATGGAAATTCTATAATTTACAAATTGAATATTGTTCATTTGGATAATCCAAAAGAAATTTCTATAAAAACTAATACCGGATTTTTACATAACTCAACTGTAAATACCGGATTTAATACATTCCAAATTTCTGTACCAACAAATTTTGTAAATAAGGAAATTGAAACAGAAATTAAAATTGAAAACGAAATTATTAAAAAATCTTTTGTAGTAAATCCAGTTAAAGAATGGGTTGTAAATTTAGTAATGCACAGCCATACGGATATTGGTTATACTCGAAGTCAAACTGAAATTCTTGCTGAACATTTAAGATTTATAGATTATGCTTTGGATTTTTGTGATTTAACTGATGATTATCCTGAAGATGCAAAATTTAGATGGACTTGCGAAAGTGCATGGCCAGTATTAAAATATTTAAATAGCAGACCAAAATCACAACTTGATAGATTTAGAAAACGTGTGCAGGAAGGAAGAATTGAAATTATGAGTATGTTATTTAACATTTCAGAAATTCCCGATGAATCTTTACTTGCCTCAATGTTAAAACCGATTAAAACTATTACTGATGCTGGATTTACAGTTTCAACTGCTATGCAAAATGATATTAATGGTATTGGTTGGTGTTATGCTGATTTCTTAAACAATGCCGGAATAAAATATTTAGTTATGGGCGAGCACGGACATCGTGCAAGAATTCCGTTTAATTATCCAACTGTATTTTGGTGGGAATCTCCAGCGGGAAATAAAATTCTTGCATATCGCGCAGATCATTATATGACGGGTAATGTTGTTGGTGCTCATACCGGAAATATTGATTTTGTTCAAACACATTTAATGCAATATTTGGCAAATTTAAATAAAGCCGGTTATCCGTTTAAAGAAGCACATTTACAAATGTCCGGATATGTGACTGATAATTCTCCACCCTCGCTAATGGCTTCAAACTTAGCAAAAGACTGGAATGAAAAATTTGAATGGCCCAAATTAAAAATTTCAACAGCATCAACTTTTATTAAAAGTATAGAAAAACAATATGGTAATAATTTACCGGTTCAAAAAGCAGCTTGGCCCGATTGGTGGGCTGATGGTTTTGGATCTGCTGCAAGAGAAACTATGGAAACAAGAAGAGCGCAAGCAGATTTAATTACAAACAAAGGATTACTTAGCATCGCTTCTTTGCTTGGTGCAGATGTTCCAAATAATGTTATAAATGAGTTAAACGAAATTGAAGAAAACTTGTTTTTCTATGCAGAACATACTTTTGGTGCTGATGAAAGTGTAAGCAATCCAACTTCTGAAAATACAAATGTTCAATGGCTGATGAAATCAGCTTATGTTTGGGATGCGGCAAAACGAACAAAAATCTTAAAAGAAAAAGCAATGGGATTTATTCAACAATATATTCCAAAAGCTGAAACTCCTACAATTGCAATTTTTAACACTCTAAATTGGCAAAGATCCGGGTTGACAAATATTTATATTGACCATCAAATAATTCCACGAAATAGAAAATTTAAAATTGTAGATTTTGAAGGAAATGAAGTTTTTGCTCAACAACAATCAAGCAGAGAAGATGGAACTTACTGGAATATTTGGGCACAAAATATTCCGTCTATGGGTTACAAACTTTATAAAATTATTGTTGAAAATGAACTTTCATCATTACCTATAATTGAAAAAGAAACTCAACAATTTGAAAATCAGTTTTATAAAATTGTTTTGGATACTGAAATTGGTGCAGTAAAATCAATTTTTGATAAAGAAATGAACACCGAATTAATTGACCAAAATTCGGATTGGAAATTGGGTCAATTTATTTATGAAGAATTATCAAATAGAAATCAATTAGAAAGATTTACTTTAGATGATCAACCGGTAAGGACCACTTTAACTAATGTGGAATTCAAAGGCGTTAAAAAAGGAAATATTTGGAACAGCATTTATTTATCGGGGAAAAATGAAAAATGCTGTGGCAACAGTGAAATAAATTTGGAAATCAGACTTTTCAATTTTGAAAAAAGAATTGATATAAATTATTCAATAAATAAACTTGCGATAACAAATCCAGAAGCAGTTTATGTTGCATTTCCGTTCACACTACCTAATTCTAAAATCACTTTTGAAGCACAAGGTGGGATTGTTGAACCGGGCAAAGATCAAATTCCGGGGACTTCAACCGATTGGAATATTATTCAAAATTTTGCAACAATTAAAAATGAAAATGCCCAAATAATTTTTTCATCAAATGATATTCCTTTAGTTCATCTGGGCGGCTTGAATATTGGAGAATTCAAATATGTTGCTGCTCCGGAAAACACTCATATTTATTCATGGGTTTTAAATAATTATTGGGTTACAAATTTTAGAGCAAGTCAAGATGGCGAATTAAAATGGAGTTATTCGTTCACTACTGCAAATACAAATACAAATGAAAAAAGTTACAAATTTGGTTATGAAAATAGAATTCCATTTGCCTCAAGAGTTTTTCCGGAAGGTAAATCAAATAACAATAATTTTAGCGATTCATTTTTAAAATTAAACGATCCCAATATTATTTTAGTTTCTGCAATGCCTTTTGAAAATACAAAAAAAATTATCTTACACTTAAAAGAAATAAATGGAACTGCAAGAAATATTTCTTTAGATAATTTGATAAATAAAAACAAACAAAATGTTTATGAAGTAAATGTTCTTGGCAACAAATTAAATGAACACAAAATTATGAAAGTAAATCCGTATGAAACAAAATTTGTTATGGTTGAATTGTAGTTAGATTTATAAGAAAATGAGTTTGCAAAAGTAATTTTAAGAATTTAAATAATATATAGAGGTGAGATTTGTTTTTTATGTTTAAAATTTCTTTTATTGTTATTTCAAGTTTGTTATTTGAGATTTAAACTTTGGTGGTTTATTCAAAAAGTAAATCACCAAAATATTTTGGCAAATGAAAATTTGGTTTTTCAGATTTAATTAAATTCCAACATCCATAGTGAACAAAACGTGTTTCATCACCACATTTGTAAAAATTTGCTTTTGCCGGATTTCTTGCAAACTTTTGCACATAATATTTTTCAAGTAAGTAAATTGGAATCAATAATTTAATTTCCCAAAAGTTATTTTCAATATTGCCAATAAAAGGTTTAGTTAAAGTTGAAAACACTTTTACTAATTCAACATCTTTAATAGGTAGAATTTTTCTGTTGCCAATTTTACCAAAACCAATATAAATTGTACCGATAGCATTAATTTCAAAATTAAAATAAGCCTCAGAATTTTCCGGGAATAAATTGATAAAAAATTCCACACAGCTATCTTTGTAAACCGGATCGTTTATTTTAGTATAAGTTGCTGTAATTTCATTTTCAAAAACTTTAAAATTCAAAAAAATACTACTTTCAGAATAACAACCTTTTATTTCAACTTTTGGACTATAATTATTTTGCATCCATAAATAGTGATTTATTGAAATTGAATTAAGATTGCTAATATTAATTTCATCAAAATTTGATAATAAATGATCATTAATTTTCTTTAGTAAATATTTCATTCTGTTTGGAAATTTTATTTGCTTGAAAAATATTGAGTTTGGTACAAAATAAAAAACCCCATTTAAAAAATGGGGTCTTGTAAAACAAAATTAAATTTACTCTAAAAAATACTGAAAGCAACTGTTAAACCAGACATAACAATTGCAACCATACTCATTAATTTGATTAAAATATTCAAACTTGGTCCAGCTGTATCTTTAAAAGGATCACCAACCGTATCACCAATAACAGTAGCTTTATGAGCTGCCGAACCCTTTCCACCTACATTGCCTTCTTCAATATACTTTTTAGCATTATCCCAAGCACCGCCAGCATTAGCCATAAAAACAGCAAGAACAAAACCTGTTCCCAGTCCGCCAACTAATAATCCCATAACTCCGGAAACACCAAAAATAATTCCGGTTGCAATTGGAGCAAAAATTGCAAGGAGTGAAGGAACAAGCATTTCTTTCTGTGCACCTTTTGTAGAAATTTCTACGCATTTTGCATAATCCGGTATTGTTTTACCTTCCAAAATTCCCGGCAATTCTTTGAATTGTCTTCTAACTTCATCAACCATTTTTTGTGCAGCACGTCCAACAGCATTAATTGCCAAACCGCAAAATATAAATGCCATCATTGATCCAATAAAAATTCCAATTAAAACTTTCGGATTCATCAAGTTAACTTCATAAAAATTCATAAAATCTTGTAATGTTGCCGTTGTAGTTGAAACCAATACTCCATTTCCTAAATCAAGTGTTTCTTGACCGATTCTGATTAATCCAATTTTAATTTCTTCAATATAAGAGGCTAAAAGTGCTAATGCTGTTAATGCTGCAGAACCAATTGCAAATCCTTTTCCGGTTGCAGCAGTTGTATTTCCTAAGGAATCCAATGCATCGGTTCTTTGTCTAACTTCTTTACCTAGTCCGCTCATTTCTGCATTTCCGCCAGCGTTATCTGCAATTGGACCATAAGCGTCAGTTGCTAAAGTAATTCCCAAGGTTGAAAGCATTCCAACTGCAGCAATACCAATACCATATAATCCCATTCCCATATTTTCAAAAGTGAATCCTGATGCAAATAAGAAAGACAAAACAATACCAACAACAACAGCCAAAACTGGGATTGCTGTTGACATCATGCCAACACCTAAACCGGAAATTATTACTGTTGCTGGTCCAGTTTTTGCGCTTTCTGCAATTGATTGAGTTGGTGCATATGATTGTGAAGTGTAATATTCGGTTGCTTTTCCTATTACAATTCCGGTAATTAAACCAACAACTATTGAGCCCCAAATTCCAATTGCGTTATCAAGTTGAAGTAAATTCAAAATTATAAAAGAAAAAATAACTATTAATAGCGAACTTAAATTCATTCCCTTGGATAAAGAATTTAATAATTCTTTTTGAGTAGCGCCTTCTTTTGTTCTAACAAAATAAATTCCAATTAAAGATAAAACAATTCCAATTGCAGCTATAAGCATTGGGGCTATTACAGCTTTATATTGTAAATCTGTATTTGTATAAAATGCAGAAGCACCTAAAGCAGCTGTTGCCAAAATTGAACCGCAATAAGATTCATATAAATCCGCACCCATTCCCGCAACATCACCTACGTTATCACCAACATTATCAGCAATAGTTGCCGGATTTCTAGGATCATCCTCCGGAATTCCAGCTTCAACTTTTCCAACTAAATCAGCGCCTACATCTGCAGCTTTTGTATAAATTCCACCACCAACTCTTGCAAACAATGCTTGTGTTGATGCACCCATTCCAAAAGTTAACATAGTTGTTGTTATTACAATTAAACTATGTCCGTCTCCCTGAGTTATCGGATAAAAATATTTCAATACTAAAAACCATATCGAAATATCTAATAGTCCTAAGCCAACAACAACTAAACCCATAACAGCACCGCTTCTAAAAGCAATAACTAACCCGTGATTTAAAGAAGTGCGAGCTGCATTAGCTGTTCTTGCTGCAGCATAAGTTGCTGTTTTCATTCCGAAGAAACCAGCTAAACCGGAGAAAAATCCGCCGGTTATAAAAGCGAAAGGTACCCAAGGATTTTGCAGCTGTAGAACATATGCTAAAAATGCAAATAAAACAGTTATAATAATGAAAAAAATTCCAACAACTTTGTATTGCTGTTTCAAATAAGTCATTGCGCCTTTTCTAACATAAAGCGCAATTTCTTTCATTTTATCGGTACCTTCATCTTCTTTCATCATTTGTTTGAAAAATATTCGGGCAAAAATTAATGCCACAATAGAGCCTAAAGGTACTAACCAGAAAAGAAAATCTTGCATAATTATCTCCAATAAAAATCAAAACACATGTTTATTTAAATTGTACTTCTAAAACCAATTGTTAATGCCGAACGCAGCCAAGCATGTTGCTTATCTTCCAATTCTTCCAAATTTGGGAAATGATAATATAGAAATTCATCTTTGCTGCCGACAAAAAATCCATTTTTACATGTTCTATATAATAAATCACTTTGGAAAAATCTTATCACAGTTTTAGTTGGTTTTTCCGGATTTTTTTGTAAACCAATTAAACAATCTCTTAAATGATCAATATTAGAATAAGGTAAATTACCAATTGCTGCATTTCTAGGATCTGTTGCCAAATTATTCAATATTAATTCCACAAATATTAATTTTGGCACAGAAACCGGTCTGGTTGTGTCCGTTATTACTTTCATAAAATCAACAGGATTGTATTTACTTGCGATTCTTGGTGTTACCGGACAAAGCTGCTGATAAAGATGCAATCCATCATCTTCCGGAGATGGAACATAATTACTTTTACATAATCCTAAAACTCTTCCGTCATCCGTTGCAAGATATAAATCCATTAAAGCATTCAAAGGAACATTTTCAAGAACTCTGTAAATAGATAAATAAAGCGATCTTTTAGGAGTTCCATCTTGATGCGGGATACATTCATTTTCCCATCTTTCTCGTGGAAATTTTCCATCCATTAGAGTTGGATCGACTTCAAAAAATATTGCTTGTCCTCTGCTCCTTTTTTTTGTACCTACTGCAAGATAATTTCCGAACTCTTCCGGTGGGAGCATGGAGCCAATTAAAGCTTCCGGAGTAAGCAAAAGATATAAGTATTTTTTCATAAATTCACCTTATTTGTAAGTGAATGATTTATTTATTGTTTAGAATTTTTGAATAAATTTTTGGATAATAAAGACATTTCAGTCCAGTTAAAATATACAATTTTATAATTATAAACAATTTGAATTAGGAAAAAATATTTGAAGTTTCTGTGAAGTGTAAAAACTTACGATATTTTGAATAAAAAATTTTACCCAAAATTAAAGTTCAAAAATTAGTTGAATTCTACTTAATAATGATTTAACTTTATCTAACTACCGTATTTTATTATTTTACAATATATTAGGATACTTTATTTAAATTATTTAAACAGTAATTGCGAAAATTCGAAAAGATAATCTCGCCAATTTTCCCAGGTGTGACCCCCATCTGTCTCTTTATAAATAATATTAAAATCATGTTTCTTTAATAAATTAACTGTACTTCTCGTTGTTTCTAAAAGAAAATCATCTTTTCCGGTGGCAAACCAAAATAGTTTTAGATCTTTTTTCAAATCAACATTGTTTAAAACTTCTAAATTATTATTTTCCCACTGTTTACCCATATTAGCTAAAAAAGATTCTCCATCATTTATTCCAAAAATCCCAGAACTAAAAACTCCAATATATCCATAATCTTGTAAGTTTGAAATTGCGATATTTAAGGTATGACCCCCACCCATTGATAATCCAGCAATAGCAGTGTGAGATTTATCATTTAAAATTCTATAATTATTTTCAACGAAAGGTTTAATTTCTGATAAAAAATCTTCAATAAATTCATCTTTTGTTGGGCGAAGCATTCCAAATTGAAATGGTTTTGTATGTCCAGCCGGCATTACAATTATCATCGGTTTAATTTTATTTTCAGCAAGTAAATTATCGATAATGAAACCGGCTCTTCCTACTGTTGACCAAGCATCATCGCTATCATATGCTCCGTGCAATAAATAAAATACCGGATAACTTTCATTACTATTTTGGTATCCAGGAGGAGTATAAATGTGCATTCTTCTATTTTTATTTAACGATTCTGAATAATAACATATCTCAGAAATTGCTCCGTGAGGGATATTTTTATTATCCATAAATTCTTTCCCGCTCACATAGAACAGACTCCAATTATTCATATTGGATTCACTAATTTCTGTTCTTTTGGGATCAACAATTGAAATGCCATCAACATTAAAATTGTATCTGTATGCTCCGGGTGTAACCGGTCCAACTGTAATTGACCACACTCCATTATCTTCCCTAATCATTTTACCATTCTGATAAATATTTGGGATATCTCCACCTCCAACTGAGACATTTTTTGCTTCGGGAGCATAAATGCTTAATGTTACTTTTCCATCTGAATGAACTTTTATTGAATTAAGTGTGTCATTTGGTGTTGGTTGATAATTTTGAGCATAATTTGAGTTTGTCATAAAAATAGTTGTGATTAAAATTAAAAGAAAATTTTTCATGTATCTCTCACTAATAAATTTCTAAAATTGAGTTACCTTCTGCATCAAAATAGCAAATTTTTGATGTATTTATTTTGAATTCAACTTCGGGTCCAATTTTCAGCTCTTTTTATATTACAATTCTTCACTAAATATTAATGCTTCAAAATAAAATAAATACTTTTTTATTTCCTTATGGCTCAGTTAATTTGATTTTCTAAGATGCTCTTCCCTAATTATTTTTCTTAACAAATCCCAAATTTTTTAATCCGATTTGTATAACCGGATCTTTCATACAATATTCCCAAACAAATCCGGTTTTATAGTTTTCTATCATAATAACAATTGGTCCTTGATCGATTCCTAAATAGTCATTATCAATCCAATTTAAAGTTGGATTAAAAGCATCTTTAAATCCGTATTTATCCCATAATCCTTGTGAACCGTATTTTTCTTTAAAATTCATTATTGTTGGAATTACGATTTCTGGAGCAAAAGGAATTGACGATATAGCAGCAGTTGGTGCAATTGTTCCATCATCTAAAGAACCTCTAAAAGGATAACTTGGTCCTCGTTCTCCATATCCTTTATAAATACTTCTATCTAAATTCGGAATTTCATCAGCTGGTCCATCACAAGCAGTTAAGCCCCAAGTTAAAGAATCATATCCTTTCCAGCCTTTTGGATTTTCAATTGCATATTTTTGCTGAGATAGTGTTGCTCTTCGAGAATTTTCAAAGTAATCAATTCCTTTTTCAAGCATGTATTCGTCATAAATATTTCTGTAATCAACAAAACAATTGGACCATTGAAAAGCAAACAATGCTGGAAAACAAGCATGATCTAAACCCGGGTAAGGTGCATACCAATTATATGGTTTAAGCCAATAATTATAAGCCGATTTATAATTTTTATATCCGCTGCCAGCAGCCAAAATATATAAATAATGCCCTTCATTAAAACCGGTCCAGCTCATATTTCCAAATCCTAATTCAGGATGCCAACCCATTGTAATTGCGCCGCCAAAAAATTCTTCAGATTCAGGTTTTGTCCACCAATCCCAATTCATTCTAAACGTAAGAGAATCCGCAGTTTTACGAATAAAATTTTCTTTTTCATTTTCCTTATCATAATACATTCTTGCAAATCTAATTCCTGCTAATAACCAAGCTGAATCAATTGATGAAAGTTCGCATTTGCCAACTCTCTTTCCGGCTTGCATATCTAAAAAATGATAATAAAATCCATTAAACCCAGTTGCATCAGGTTCCATGCTTTGTTCAGAATTTAACAAAAATTTTAGAAGATTATATGTTAAGTCAACCGCTTGTTCACGCGGAATCCAATTCTTTTCAACACCGATTGCCCAAACCGGTAATGCAAATCCCACAGCAGCAATACTAGAAGGTGAATCCTTTGTTGATCTATCCTTAACAAGCCCATTTTCCGGATTGACTTCATTTATAAAATATTTGAATGAATAATACTGTAAAGTATCTAAAAATTTTTCTTGTTCTTCTTTAGAAACAAATTTTTTGTTACCAATAACTTTTACATTGCCGTTGCAACTAATAAAAGTTATTACTGTTAAAAATAAAATTAGATATTTCATAGTCCTCATTTCATTTTATTAAAATTATTGAATTAAATTTTACATCCGCATGATTCACCAATAATCAAGCTTGTTCCAAGATTATGTAGTAGAGGTAAATTTTGATCAACTTCCTTATTAATCATTTTTAATAAATACTGTACTGCGTTACTTGCTAAAAGTCCGATTGGAACTTTTACAGTTGTTAGAATTGGAGAAATTATTTGCGATATATAAATATTATCGAATCCGGCAACAGCCAAATCATTAGGAATATTTAGTTTTAAAGATTTTGCACCTTGATATATTCCAACGGCTGTCATATCATTTGCAGCAAAAATTGCATCCGGTTTATTTTTTTGATTTACCAAATTCAGAAATCCTTGATAACCGGAATCTATTGTAAAATCTCCATCATAAATAAAATTATTATTTAATATTAATTCATTTTCTTCCAACGCTTTTTGGAATCCTCTAAACCTTTCTTCAGCTTCACAGTTTCCCTTTGGACCTTTAATCATAGCAATTTTTTTATAACCATGAGAAATCAAGTGTTCAACAACAGATTTTGCACCGTTGAAATTATCTACTGTAAAATTCACAATATTATTTATTGATTTACTGGAATTCAAAAAAACAATTGGTGTCTGTTTTTTCTTTGAGATTAACTCAATTCTCTTATTTAATTTTGGTGCCATTAATAGAATTCCATCCACTCTTCCGGTTGCCATAAATTCAATTACCGTATCAATTTCGTCTCGCTGACTATTTGTGCTTGAAACCATTAAATATTTATTTGCTTTATGAACTTCATCATCAATATTGTGAATTACGCTCATAAAAAAATCACCGTCTAACCCAGGAAGAATTAACCCAATTGTATCTGTTTTTTTAGTTGATAAACTTCTTGCAAAATGACTTGGTCTATACTCAAATTTATTTGCGATTTTAAGAATATTTTCTTTTGTTGAATCTTTTATAGATAAACTACCGCTTAATGCTCTTGAAACTGTAGCAGTTGAAACCCCAGCTTCTTTTGCAATTGTTTCTATATTTATGTTTTTCATTTTAATAATATCAAGTAATAAGTGTTATTCAATCACTTCTGCATCATTAGTTGCTGATCTGCTTTTTAGTATTTCTTTGATTTCATAAACACGATTTTCAGTTAAAGAATAACGTGAAATTGTTAACACTGCAATTATAACCAATACTGTTGGAAGACCAATTTCCCAAAAACGCAACCAGAATAAAGTTGAATCCATCTGTTGAGTCAGATCGGCATTGTATCCAGTTAATTCTAACAGATAACCGCTTATAATATAAGCTATGGAAACAGAAGCTTTCCACCACCAACCATAAACTGCATAATAGCTACCTTCCCTTCTTATACCGGTATTTAATTCATCCTCATCACAAATATCCGCGTTCATAGAATTTACCAATGAAAAACACATTACCATTCCCCAAGAAAGGAGTATAGTTGGGATTACAGATAACCATGGATACGTCTGACTGTAACAAACTATTTTTGATAATTGTCCTATTGCCAATAAAGAAAATGAAAACATTACTGTTTGCTTTTTTCCAATTTTGGTCGATATCCAAGACATTGGTAAAACACCTACTAAACCTGTTAGTGCCCAAATAGTTCCATTCCAACCCATCAGAACAGAAGCAGCATCTTTATCTCCAAGATATACATAATATATCATAATAAAATTGCTAAAGCCCATTACGAACTGGAAACCAACTATGACAAATACAAAAGAGATTACCAGTTTAATAAAAGTCTTATTTTTAAGAGTAACTTTAAAACTCTGAATAAGTCCAACTTGTTCTTGTTTCTTAGTTTTATGAAAATTTCTTTCTTTACAAGTAACAGCACAAATTACTGCTGAAATAATTAATATTAAACCCATAACTGCACATACAACACGAATACCAATTATTGGGTTTCCAAATACTTCCAAACGTGCTAATGCATATAACCATGGTGAAGAGATAGCTCCCACATTACCAATAAAACTGGCATATGCAAAAACTCTTGTTCTCTCATGATAATCCGGAGTCATTTCAAATCCCAGCGCTCCATGAGGAACTGAATATATTGTTGTTGCGGTATAGAAAAGGAGTGACATTACTAATAGATAAACAAATACATCATTTTTACCACGTCCTTCACTTGTTGGCGGTGTCATACTCCATGCTAATTGAACCATTTGTGGAGAAGTTATTTTAGGCGAAGAAATTAAAATATTCCCCGAATCCAATTTAACATGTGCCTGAACATATTGGCCATCTTCTTTGGCAATTTCAAACCACGCAAAAGTTTTTACTTCTTTTTCCTTAACATTAAATAAGGTTATTTCTGAAGTTTCACTTTCTAAATTTTTCTTCTCATTTGTTATTTCAACTAGTTTAAGCTCTGGAACATCACTTAATATTATATTATTATCAATCAGTTTATAATCAACTTGTATATTATTGTTATTAAAAGTATTAAAAGAGGTAATAGTTTTTGTTTGAACTAAATATTCTTCTGCATTTGGTACCCAGAAAACCGCAGCAAAAGTAACACCAACAAGAATTCCTCCTAAAAGAATATAAGGAATGCGGCGACCAAATCGAGATCGAGTATTATCTGAAAGCATTCCAGCAATTGGGTCTGAAACGAAATCCCATACACGCGGAATAGCTGCAGCAATTCCGAATAAAAAGGGAGCCATTTTCAGCATATCGATATAAACAAGACTTGTCAGATTCATCAATGAATTAACAGCTACAATAGTTACTAATGCACCCATACCATAGCCAAACTTCTGTATAAACGGCAACCTATCTTCCGGTGCAGTTTTGTGGTGTTGTTTCAATTCCATTTTTTATCTATAAAATATTATTTTAATAAAATCATTTTCTTTGTTTCAATAAAATTTCCAGTAATTAAAGTATAATAATAAATTCCGCTTGATAAATTCTCTGCTCTAAATTCTATTTTATAATTTCCAGGATTTTGGTTTTCGTTAACTAAAGTTGCGATTTCTTTTCCTAGAATATCATACAAATATATTTTCACATTTGACTCCTGCCTGCCGGTAGGCAAGGTTTTATTTTTCACATTTGAGGGAATATTATATTTTATTGTGGTTGTTGGATTAAACGGATTCGGATAATTTTGTTCTAAACTAAATTTGTTTGGAATTTCATTTTGTTCCTCAATATCAGTTGGAGTTTCTGAATCAAAAAATGGCGGATAAGATTTAAATAATCTTTTTATATCCGGATCATTCATAAATAAATTCCATAATAATTGAGATCTATAATTTTCAATCATGCAAATTATCGGACCTTGATCAATTGCCAAATATCCATCGCTGAACCACTCACCTTTTACTCCGTTTGAAGAATATGTTAAATTGAAAGCATCTTTAAATCCGTACTTTCCCCATAATTTATTTTTAAGATTTCGATAAAAATATTTCATTGCTTGCGTTGATGCATATGGAGTGTAAGGCATTGAAGAAAGTGCAGCTGTCGGCGCTATTGTTCCGTTATCATTATTTGGTTCATGTGCAGTGTACCCAATTCCCGGAATAGAATAACTTGCTGTTAAACCCCAGCATTCTTCACTATATCCAGTATGGTTTTTGGGATTATCAATGCAATAATTTAGGTTTAACATAGTTTGATTTATATTTTGTCCGAAATAATTTGCATATAAATCTCTTTTAACTCTCGGATCAAATCCTATAAAAGAATAGTGTGTAAAGAATAAAGGTCCGCCATAACCACTACCAACCGAAAGCGTAATTTCATATTTGGGAGAACCGGTATATTTTATATTTCCATTATTTCCCCAGCCCGAAGCATAATATTGTTGTGCAATTGGATGAGTAGGAGAAGCCAAAGCCAATAAATACGGCATCAATGTTTCGTTCCAGCCATGGAAAATAAAAGTATCATTAAAATTAAATCCTAAAGTTGGAGACCAGTTCCAATATAATCCGGTTGAGCTATTTCTATAAAAATCCCAATCAACATTTTCCCAAAGTTGGGTTATTAAATTTCTTATTTGCACTTCAGTTGAATCTGTTTGTTCAAAATACTGGCGTGCACATAAAAGTCCTTGAACCATAAACCCGGTTTCAACAATATCGCCGCCGTTCTGAACTCCAAAATTAATAACTTTGCCGGTGGTACCGTTGAACCAATGTGGAAATGCACCATGGAATTTATCCATTTTATTTTGCATAAAATCTGCAATTTTCAATATTCTTTCTGCACCTTGTTCTCTTGAGATAAAGCCTCTTTCAATACCGACCAAAATTGCCATTACACCAAAACCACCACCGCCAATTGTATTTGTTTTATCATTTTCATCGGGATGCCATCGTTCACGCGCAACTCCGGAAACCGGATCGCCCCAATCCCAGAAATATCTAAATGTTGCACGCTGAACCATATCCATAAATTCTTCATCGCTCATTTCTGAAGTTAGAATTTCAACTTCTGAACTTAATTCTGAAGTTTTCCCAGAATTATCAATTGCTTGAATTTTATATTTTTCACTTTTTCCTAATTCTCCTAACCATATCATTTTATTATTAACATTATTTGGAAGCATTTCCAAAAATGTAAAAACTGATCCATTCCATTTATAAATAATAAAGTTTTTCACATCGGAATTTTCATCAATATCCCAATATAAATCTCCATGAAATTCATATGAATAGGCTCTAAAATTATTTGGAATTGCCGGAGGAATTGTATCTTGTGCGAATTGTAAATTTGTAAAAAATAACCAAGTTAAAAATATTATACTCAAAATCTTCATCATTTTTTCCTTATGAAAACAGATTTAAATATACACTTACGCATCTAAATTTTTATAACATTAATCAGAAAATGATTCTGTGAAACTATTTTATTTTTAATTTTTAACTTAAATGTAATTTCGTGTTTTCCCACATTAACCCAATTGGGAAGTTTAATTTCCATACTTTCAAAATTTTTGAACATTGTTGAATTTTGTCTAATATGCAAATCGGTTACATTTCCGCATTTTTTATTATCAACAAAAATTTCAACAGATGAATTTTTAATTTCATCATACGTATCATTGATAATATAAAAATCAAAATTGATTTTTGATTCCGTGAAATATTGATCTTGACGTAAATTTACTGAAAGCAAAATTGGTTCATAACATTCTTTAACTATTGAAAACCCTTTTTTCTTTTCGAGATAATAATCAACTACCGACCAAGTAATTGAAGGCCAACAATCAATAAACATAAATTGAAAAATTCCGGTTATACCACTTCCCTTTTTTCTTCGGTAAAAATGAATTGCTGTTTGCAAAAGATCAGCTTGATAATTTTGAGAATTTTCAACAAAATCATCAATAGAATTTCCCATTTGAATTTTGGCAATATTAAAAGTTGTATCTGGCTGAAAATCATGATATTTCCAATGATCAAAATCCGGTGGAAATAATTTATCAACTGGAATAAATTTTTCAAGAGATTTTTTATTCGGTAAACCTTGCGCACCAAACTCCGTAACTAATGGACCCATTGGTGCTGAAATGAAATGTTCTTTGTTTCCCCAATACCAGCCATCGTAGGGATGTTCTTCATAGTTTGAAGCTTTTCTGATTATGCGTGACTGATCTTGACTTTGCACTGCGTCAAATAAAAATTTATCTAAAGTATTGATTTGATTTCCAGGTTCATTGTGGCAGCACCAAAATGCAATTGAAGGATGATTATAAAACTGATTAACCATATCTTTAATTTGATTTACTGCATTTGCTGCAAATTTTTCTGATTCATCGTATGTCCATTGAAGTGCAAAATCTTGCCAAAGTAAAATTCCAATTTTGTCAAATTCTTCATAAAATTCTTTCCTATTAACATGAGCATGAATTCTAACAATATTAATATTTGCTTCTTTGATTAATGAAACAATTTTTTTAATTCTTTCTTCAGATAATTCACTTAAAAATTGTGTGGGAATTATATTTGTTCCGCGTAAGAATAATTCTTTATTATTTATATAGAATCTATTTTCGGAATCAATGTAAACTTTTCTAATTGCAAATTTTTTCGAATAATTAATAATTTTTTTTATGTTGATGTTGAGATCATACAATTCCGGCTTGTCCAAATCCCAACTCCACCAAAGCAAAGGATTTTTAATTTCAAAAAATAAATTTATACTTGAAGTGTTTGGATAAACTAAAAATTCTTGAGAAAATTCAGTTTTGTTATTCTTTGAATCAATTGCATTAAATGTTATTTCAGTTTTAAATGGATGAATTAAATTGGACTTATAAAAAATCTCAACATTTATTTTTGCGCATGATAAATTTTCACAAAGATTGGTTGTTATCTTTGTATTCACAATAAATATTTTTTCATTAATGAATAGTTCTACATCGTTCCAAATTCCGCCCGTGTTTTGGTCTTGTCCAAATTCCAAACTCCAAGCTCCGGGTCTGCAATCATGATGATTAAAAATACCCTTTATTAATTGTTTTTTGAGAGGCCAAACTTCACCGGGTTTTTCTTTGGGTGAATCTACTTTTACGATTAAAATATTTGTATCGTTAAATTTAAGTTTATCGGTGATATTAAAATCAAAAGATTGGAAATATCCTTCATGATTTCCCAAGTAATTTCCATTCAACCAAATATCAGCAAAATAATCAACACCGTTAAACTTCAATACTGATAAGGTATTTTTGAGTTTATCAAAATTCAATTTGAATGATTTTTTAAACCAAACAGTTCCCGAAAAATTATGTAATCCAGCTAACTCCCAATTTATAGGGAGTTTCATGGATTTGTTTTTATTTAATTGAAATAAAGAATTTACTTTTTCAAAATTTAGTTTTGAATTTTCATCTTCAACATAGTCCCAATTTCCGTTCAGCAAAATTTTAGGCATTTAAATTTTTTCCGAAATTTTATTTGTTAACCTAAATAAACATTAACTTTTACTTCTTTTTTACTTTCAACAAAAATAGTAGATGTGTTTACAATATTACCATCGATTTCAATTTTCTTAACGCCATCATTTACATTATTAGAATTGAAAACAGTAATAAAATAATTTGTACCTCTGAAATTTCTTTTTACTTTAAATTCATTCCAATGTTTAGGAATATGCGGATCAATAATCAATCCTTCATTTGAAGCCCTTATTCCAAGAATCCAATCAACAATAACTTTTTGATACCAAGAAGCAGAACCGGTGTACCAAGTCCAGCCAGCCATTCCATAATTAGGTGAATCCGGTCCGTCGATATTTCCGGGCATTACATAAGGTTCAGCAACATATTTATCAGGATTCATTCCGGAATAAATTGGACACATTTTTTTAAAAATATCATAAGCAGTTTCAGAATCATAGAGTAATGCATAAGCCCAAATTGACCAAGTTGCAGCATGAGAATAGACTCCGCCGTTTTCTCTTCTTCCCGCAGCATACCGTGACAGATAACCAATATATTTATCTGGTTTAGAATATGCCGGCTGTAAAAGTAATGCTCCATTATCCCTAAGTAAATGTTTGCGAACTGATTCCATTGCTTTTATTTTTTTATCATTTTCTGCAATATCGCTTATCACCGACCACGACTGAGGATTTAAATAAATTTTACCATCTTCGCATTCTTTACTTCCAATTTTTTCTCCCGAATCTTTTGTACCTCTGTAAAACCACTCTCCATCCCAAGCATACTTATTAAAGGATTTTTTTAATTCATCTTTAGCTGCAGTGAATTTATCATAAATTTCGTAATCACCTTTGAAAATTGTGTAAGGTAAAAATCTCTGAATTACATCATATAAAAATTCCGTAAGCCAAATCGATTCACCTTTCATTTCCAAACCGACAGCACTTAATCCATCATTCCAATCACCGGCACCAATTAAAGTCAATCCGCGTGGGCTTAATCTCGAAAGCACCTTATAAATTGCTTTTAGGCAATGCTCATAAATTGAATATTTTTTTTCCTTATCATCATAAAAAGGTTCTAAGTGATCTAAAATTTTTAAATCATTTGTTTCTTGGATATAATGCGAAAGAATATAAGGAAGCCAAAGTAAATCGTCTGTCATTTTTGTTTCCAAACCCGTTTCACTTATTGGATGCCACCAATGAAGTACAGTTCCGTCACTAATTTGATGACGTGCATGAAGTCTGATTTGTTTCTCGGTAAGTTTCGGATCAATTGGCAGAAATACTAAACTATCTTGAAGTTGATCTCTAAATCCAAATGCCCCGCTTTGTTGGTAATATGCAGTTCTTCCCCAAAGTCTTCCGGAAATTGCTTGATATCTTACCCATTTATTTACGAAAATATTCATCGCTTCATCAGGAGTTTCTATTTCCAATGAACCAAGAATTTCCGACCATTTATTTTTCACATTTGACAAAGCATTTTTAATTTGGTTTTCATCCCAAAATGAATTTACAATTTCAGCTATATCTTCCTCATTTTCTGCAAGTCCTAAATAATAACTTACATTTTCTTCATTACCAGGTTTTATGTTTAAATCAATTTTCAATGATGCAATCGAATCATAAAATTTCCCGCAAGTGTTTGATAATTTTCCGGATACAACAGCTTTTGGTTTTTCTAAATTTCCATAATTGCCCAAAAATGATTCTTTATCACATTCAAATTCTGAAACTTTTTTATTAGAAATGAAAAATGCAGAATACGGATAATCAATATTCCAATGACCTCTATCGCCCAAGGGAATATCCCAAATTCTCTTTTTCGCAATTATTCCGTTGAAATTTTCATTAAACTCTGTTTCCAAAAATTGTTTATGGAATTCTCTATGATGATCATTTGATGAGCCCAAAACCCATTCAAAGTAATTAATAATTGATAAATCAAAATCTTCTTCAGTTTCGTTTTTTATTTTGAAATCCCATATTTCCAAATTTTTATTAAAAGGGATAAAAACCAAAATCTCAATTTTTACTTTTTTGTATTCCGTAACAAATTTTGTGTAACCGATTCCATGAATACAATTGTAAAAATCTAAATCTGCTTTTACCGGATTCCAAGTCGGGCTCCAAATTTCACCAGTTTTATTATTTCTTAAATAGAAAAATTTTCCCCAATTATCTTGAATTAAATCTTGATGCCATCTCGTGATTCGGTTAAATTCAGAATGTTCATTCCAGCTAAAACCACCGCCGGTTTGAGAAAGAACAATTCCATAACTTCCGTTAGAAATTACATTTACCCAAGGTTTTGGAGTTTTAGGATTTTTGATTACATATTCAGAACCATCATCTGAAAAAAATCCATATTTTGTTTCAAATTTTGCCATGATAAATACCAGTTATTTTTTCAATAAATAAATGTAAGCGTTTACATATTTCTAACTTAGCCAAACTAAATTATTTTATCAAGCAATTATTTTTGGAAATGTATGAAAAACTTAAATGAATAATAGAATATCACGAATTTTCTCAAATAGTAAATTCTATGATTTTATTGATTTAGATTTTTATAAAATAAAAGGAGTGACTTTACTTTTTCTGCTTTAAAAAATTACTTTTTGCAGAATCCGTACAAAATACACTATCACCAAAATAATACCTAAAGTTACAGCATTTTTCAATTTCGAGACAAACAATAAGTTTATTTTCACAAATTTGTTTTGTTCTGCACATTTGTATTTTGGAATCTGATTTGGTTGATGAGATGTTAGATTGGGACATGTTTACCTTTTCTTTATTATTAAATAAAATTCCCTGACCTAAAAAAAGCTACGATGAACATCAAAATTATACAAATTTTAATATTTTTTAAATAAAAATTTGCATTGAAAATAATTTTTTACTTAATATTTAGTTTGAAATATTGTTATAAAATGAATTAATTATAGAATAAAAAAAGGCCTCCGAAACTTTCAATGACCTATAATCTAATAATTTCGGAGGCACAGGGGGTAATTGACTTTCGTTAAAAAAGTACGGTGAAAAAATATGAATTTATTTTTTCGAAAAAATCAGTATAAATACGTACTTATAATTTTATTTTACATAGTATAAAATATTTCAAATTCATTAAATAATTATACATTTCTTTCAAATTTTAATTTCCCAACAAGGATTTTGAGAAATATGTATACGTATAAATACTTACTTAATTCTTCCTTCCTAAAAAAAAATTGTTAAGTATAAATACTGATTTCTTAACGTTTATTTTTTAATAGATTCTCCACCTCACAAAAAAAAGGAGAAGTTATGAAAACTTTAATAATATTAATAATTCTTTCGAGTTTCAATTTTGGACAAGATGCTGGAAAAATTTTCTCATTGAAAGATGCTGAAAATCAGTTTGGTAATGTTATCGAGGAAAAAATTTTATCAACTGATGCATTTAAAAATGTACTGCAAAATACAACTAATAGTGTTATGTTTTGCATTCAAAATTCGGAATTAATAATTTTGGGAGATAACAGAACTCATTTGTACTCAAGTTCGTCTTATAGTGAAGAAAATAATACTTTTCATCTTTTCAGTAAAAGTAAAATTGTAGAATTGTTAAATCTTGGAGAAAGCAATAATTGTTTATTTCAAAAGAGAGAAAAAGCGTTTACAGTGCAAAATGGTCAGTTTATTTTAGAATTATCCTTACCTTGTCCTCCAAATTGTAACTGATGAAAACTTGGGAAATTATTGGTATTATTTCAATATTTATTTGGGCGATAGTACCAATTTTCTATCGCTCAAATAAACATTTTTATTTTTTTCTTATTTTTGCCATTAACGATTTATCTTCAATTTTAATAAGAATATTTTTTAGTTTTCCTACAACCGCGCTTTGGATTCCTTCAACATATTTAATTGTATTTAGTTTTGATAAGAACTTTCTTTTCAAATACAAATATTTTATTGGAGTAGGATTAATAATTGCTATTTTTCTGGGATTTAACTCCTCTATTACTTTTCAAATGTACTTTGTATTGGCATCCCAAATAATTCTTTTTTTTCTTTTTTCAAGATTTCTGATTTCTATTTATTTAAATGAAAATAGAATTGATATTTTTTATCTGACTATGATCTTTTATGAGGCATTAACAATATTTAAAATAATCGCATTTTTACATCAGCTTAGTTCGGGATTAAATATATATTTTGCAACAAATATAATTCAGATTTTGATTGGTTTATTTTTAATATATTTAAGTATTAAGAGAAATAGAAACTCAAATTTGGAAAGTAGTGAATTTTTGATTTAATAATAAATTTTCACTTTTTCATATTTTGTAAAACTGCATGTCTTATTAGTTGTCCAACCGAAGTAAATCCGTAAGTGCTCATAATTCTAGATCTGTGTGTATCAACTGTACGTTTAGAAATTTTTAACTCAATTGCAATTTGTTCGGTTGATAAACCTTCACCAATTAATTTTAAAATTTCAAGTTGCTTACTTGTTAATCCGAAAACAGATTTTTGTTTTTCTTTTCTTTCAATTTGCTCAAATCTTCCAATAATTTCACTCAGTTCAATTTCACTTTTGTTAACAAAATATTTGTTCCCTTTATTCACTTCCTTAATTGCATTCAGAAGTTCATCTCGCATAATATTTTTACTTAATAATCCCAAACCTCCGGATTTTAATATCGAATAAATAAAATCATCTCCGGTATATTGCGATAGGAATAAAATTTTTGCTTCTTTAAATTTATTAATTATCGTTGATGCAGCTTCCGGTCCGGATTTTATTGGCATATTTATATCTGTAACAATTACATCAGGCATAAGTTCAAAAAACTTTTTTTCTAAAGTTCTGCCGTCTTCTGCTTCGCCAACAATTAAAACATCGGGAGAATCTTTAAGTAAACTTATTATTCCTTCTCTAAATAATTTATGATCATCAGCAATTAAAACTCTTATCATAAATTTCATTCCTTAAAAACTTAATAAAAATTGTTGTACCTTCTCCGGGAGCGGAAATTATATTCATCTTACCTTCGTAATTTTCTGCTCTTTCTTTAATATTCAACAAACCGAGAGATGATCTTCCTTCCGATAAATATTCATCAACATTAAATCCTTTTCCGTCATCGGAAATAACTAATTTTATCTGCTCATCTTCTTGAATTAATTGAATAAAAAACTCTGAGCAATTTGAATGTTTAATAATATTGCTTATAGATTCTTGACAAATTCTATAAATATTTAATTCATATTCTTTATTAAGTGTTCCTAACTTATAATTTGTGCTAATAAATCCTTTAATATGATTTTTATTATTTATTGAATCTATTATCGAAGTTAATCCGGCAACCAATCCAAATTCATTCAAAATTCTTGGTCTTAGTTGATGTGAAATATCGCGTATTTCATTTGATAAATCTGCAATAAGATTTAGCATTTTATTAGTTTCCAATTCATCTCTCTTTTTTTCATTCTGCAATTTTTCTATCGAAAGTTTTAACATAAGTAAATTTTGCCCAACACTATCATGCAGTTCTTTACCCAATCTATTTTTTTCTTCTTCATTTACAGTTTCAACTTTTGCTTTTAATTGCTTTAAACTTTCTTGATTTTGCTTTATTAAAATTTCATACTTTATTCTTTGCGTAATATCTCTTAAATAAATATGGGTAAAATTGAATGTCTCGATTTCCTTTGTAACTGCACTGTAATATTTATCTTTATAAGAAATTTCAATATATTTTTCATTTCCTTCAGAATTACTGTAATTTTCAAATATATCAAAAATACTTTTTCCAATTATTTGATTGCCAAATTCAGATTGCGCACATTTGTTTAACTCTGTAATTACATAATTTTTATCAATCCTAATTACCGGATCAGGATCAACTTCTGCAAATAACGCCATAAGTTTTAGGTTTTTTAACTCAAGCTCAGCTTTATTCTTTCTTAACGGACTAATGTATTCTTTTTTAATTAAATAAATAATTATTACTAATAATACAATAATTGTAAGTCCGTATATAAGAGGATTATCAAGAGTAAAAAAAACACTAAAAATATCTGTAGGTTCCATAATTATTTTTTATTACCAAAAAAGTCTAATGATAAATTTATAAGTATAATTACTTACAATTTGAATAGAATATTTAATTTCATTCAAAAATAATTAAAAATGAAATTAAATAACGGAATTATATTTGATTTACTACGTACGTACTTCTACTGACGAATAAATTCATATTCTTTTTTATTTTAGCAGAAATTTAGTAGGAAGATAAATGATTAAAAGACGAGTTATTAGAAGCAGAAAGGAAAATGGTGATATTACTGCTCTTGGTAATCCGTTTGAATATTGGAATCCTAAAATTAAAAAAGATGTTATAGATGAAATTGAAACCGGGCTTTATAATTATTTTGTTGAATTAGAAAATAATACTGAAATAGAGATAAAAGTTGTTATTGACAAAAATGGTAAATATTTATCGACCGACCCGGATATAACAACACAAAATATTTTACTTACTTTACCAGATTGTTAAATTATTATAATAACTTAAAATATAAATTGGTTATCTTGAAGATATAATTTACTTTTTATATCTTAAGTCTAATTTAAATTAGTTGTTATTAATGATATTTATCACATTTTAATTTTTAAATATTAGTTATTTTGTTTTTAATGTTCGTTTAATTTTTCATTGATTAATTTAGATAATATTGAATGAAAGAAAATAATCTTTTACATTTAACGCACAAAATAAAGAATGAAACAATTACTCAAACCGAGATTAATTTCTTAATTGAACATACTTTTAAAATTGCTATATCATTTCTTAAGAATAATTATAAAGCTAAAATTAATCACAATTTATATTACCAAGATACAATTGAAGACCTTGCAATAGATTCAATTGTTCCACTTTTTATTAAAAATAACACGGGAATTTTAGGAATAAAAAGATCCCTGGAAAATTGGACTACACCAATAATTTCAGAAGAAGACGCAGCTTTTTTCTTTTCAAAAATTATTTGGAAAAGAACCGACCAAGCATTAACAAATTTAATAAAAGAAAAAGATCCGTTTTTCGAGAAAATTATTAAAAACCTAAATCTCTGCGTTGCAAAAAATAATTTGAAGAAATTAAGATATTTCGGCACAGTTTATATTGTTAGAGATGATTTAATAGAATTGGACAGCAATTTAATTAAATACGATTCATTCAGGCTTATTCCAAATGAAATTTTCGGATTTAAGCAAATTGTACTTTTTGATAAACTTTTTGAATATTTAAGAACTAAAACCGAATTTACTTTAGCTATTCCTCTTAATTTATTGGTAAGAAGAATTAAAGAATTTTATCTCGAAAATTCCCGATATAATGAAAATGAAATAGTTAACGAATATGATGAATTTATTTACGAAGATATACTAAAAAACGGATTAAATTCAATTCAAGAAAAAATTGATATTTTTTATATTCCTAATGAAAGATTATCGAAAGATGAAGCTGAATTAATGATGGCTTCATTTCATGATATTGCAAAAGATATGCTAAACGGCGAAATGAGCGGAAGTTTATTTGATTATTTGAAATTTAGGAACAATAATTTAACTTCTGAGCAATTCTATAAAAACTACCATACAATAATGAATAATCTTCTTAAAAACTTAAAAAAAACACTCACAGAATCACTTATCTAATTTTACAACATTTTCTTACCAAATTATTAAAGTTGACAAATCGTATTTTTTCTTCTTTTTTCATACTAAGTTATTAAAAAATAATTATTTACAGAAAACAAGCTGTTACAAATTTCATTTATTACTTTACTTTATATTATTTTTATAAATTATTTATTTGCAATAAGTTATCATTTTTACTATTTTAATTCTACTTGAATTTTATTTATTCTTGTTCTCTAAACTTTTATTCTGATTTTCCGATTATAATTTGACGTTTGAGGAGGAAAAATGGGGAATATAGATATTCTATTTCTTACAATATTATTAGTTTTATTTCTTATCGTAAATTTTACCTACAAAAGATTTCCGAGAAATAACGAGAAATTGTTAAAAATGTTAACTGAGGACAAATAATAATTTTTAAACTGAGGAGTACCATTTTGGAAAAAACAACTATTTTTAATTCAAGACTTCTGATCAACGAAAATTCGGATGATTTTATAAGTAAAACTCTTTTTGAAGAAGATCAACAAATTAAAGATGATGTAAAAAAACGAAAACTAACTTTAATTGGATTAGGTTCACTTTATATTGTTCTAATTTTAATATCTTTTACACTTCTTTCATAGGTAAAGCAGATTTAAAATAAAAAAGGTGATTGAAAAATCACCTTTTTATTAACATTCTTCCAATAACTACAATTTTACAAGCGATTAATTTTTAGGTTCATCCACCGGGTTAAAAGTTTTACTACTTTTTGCTTTACCATTTTGATTATGACCGTTTCTGGCATAAATATAAGCGTATTTATAATATGAACCATAACTATTCTGCAATTCGAAATTATTTAGTAAAGCACCGATAAATGAGCTATTTTGACCATTTTTAAGTAATGCAACGGCTTTATTCATTAAATCAGAGTCGGTGCTGTTTGCCGAAACAACTAAAATAGTTTCATCAACAAGTCTGGAAAGTATTTCTGCATCCGTAACCGTTAAAATTGGCGGTGAATCAATAATTATTATATCAAATTCATTTGTCAATTTTCTAAGAAAAGATTTCATCCCGCGCGAATCCAATATTTCAGATGGATTTGGAGGAATTGTTCCGGCTGTAATTATTGAGAGATTTTCCACACCGGATTTTCTTTCAATTTCTTCAAATGAAGCACGACCAATAAAATAATCTGTAAATCCAGGAAATCTCTTTTCATTAAAAATACTGTGTACTCTTGGTTTTCTTAAATCGCAATCTAAAATTACAGTTCGTTTATTCGCCATTGCAAAACTTCCGGCAAGATTAACAGCAATAGTTGATTTTCCTTCTCCAGGTGCTGATGAAGTAATTAAAATTGATTTTGCTTCACCATCTACCATTGAATAACGGATTCTTGTTCTAATTGCCTTAAACGCCTCGCTCGCAACAGAATCGGCATTATCAGATATAATAAATTCCTTACCCTTTTTATTTGCTTCCCCGCTGATTGTTTTAACCTTTGGAACCCAGCCGAGCAAATTAATATTTTTATTTTCAATATCTTCCGGAGTTTTAATTCGTCTATCAAAATAATTTAATACTAAAGCATAACCAACAGCTAATCCAAGACCAAGAACCAGTCCGATTAGAATAATAAGTTTTCTATTCGGTTTTGCGGGTTCTTTTGGTGTTCGTGCAAAATTCAATACTAATACAGAACCAGTGGTTGATTGTTCATTAATAAGAGCTTCTTGATACTTTTCTTCAAGCAACAAATATAATTTTTCATTTGCAAGCTGTTCTCTCTGAAGCCTAGCTAAACCGATTGTTTTTTCTGGTAATGTCTGAAATCTATTTTCATACCCGTTTAAAAAACCGCGTAATTTATTATACGTTGCTTCGTGAGCTTGAAATTTTACCTGTTCTTCAAATATCTTTTGGGTAAGAGTTTTTATTTCTTCGGGACTTGCGGCAAGAATAGTTGCTTTATATTCCTGCATGCTTTCTTTTAGTTTCTTTTTTAGATCTGCTAATTTATCATCAAACTGTTTTATTAATTGTGGATTGGCTGCTGCATTTTTTGAGGAATTTGAAAGTGCGATATCCTTTTGTGTTTCAACCTCGGCAATTTGCTCTTGAAGTCTTAACAAATATGGTTCGGTAGTTTTGTTATCCAAATATTCGGATATAGTCGGGTCTTTCCTTTTAAGTTCATCCTTATACTGATTTAAATTTTCTCTTGCAATAGATAATTCAACTTGAGCTGAATTAACTTTTGTTTCAAGATCAGTAATTGTTTCAATTAATGCTTTCGCCTGCTCGCCCAACTCAACAACTCCGCCGGTTCTCTGATAATTTGTTAATCTATCTTCCGACTGCATCAATTCGTCTAATTTTTCAGTTCGCTGATTAAACAAAAATTCTTTAACCTTTGAAACTTGTTTTCTATTATCAAGTAAGTTGAATTCTCTATAAACTTTTGTATAAGTATTTGCAATGAGAGCAGCTTCATATGGAGATGGCGATTCAACAGAAATCTCAATAAAATCCAATCCTCTTTTCTGTTCAACAGATACTTTACTATCCAAAACTTTTAGAATATTATCATACGATTTTAAACCTTTTTTCTCATCACCAAAATAATCCTTATCAACAACCAGCGAAAACATTTCATTATTTTTTGAGGTGATGAATGAATCCATAATTTCAGTTGCAACTTGTTCGGTTATCGTGATATTTTTTATCGTTTCAATTTCGTTTGCAATAAATCTATCCGCTTGTGTACCGCCGCCAAATTCAGGTAAAAATGAGGAAGCATCTAAAATACTTCCCTGTGGTTCTGAGATTTTTAAAACTGTATTAGCTTGATAAATATCCGTAGCAGTGGCTGCATAAATTATTGCTAAAATTAAAATTGTTAACGAAATAACCATTACGCTGATTAAATGATGCCTTATTATATTTACATAATCCTTTAGGCTGTGCGTTTCTTCTTCAGAAATTAAATCTTTGAGATAAGAAATATTATTTCCTTCCGGATTATTATTTTGTAAAGCCAATTTTTTACTCCAAATCTTATTTACTATTGTTAATTGTGAGTATTAATACAGAAAGTGCACTTAAAACTGATACTACTGAAAGTGAAAGACCAAGCCAATCCAAGAAATATAATCTCGGTTCACCTGGAATAACAAGAATATCACTTGGTTTTATTTGAGGAACTTTTTTATACTTTCCATCCAAACCATCTTCCCACATCAGATCATTATAATCAAATGGAATCATAACCTCTTTGTTATTTTCAATTCTGTAAATTCTTAGTTCATCCAAATTGGAATCATCCATTGGCCCACCAACAAATGATATTAAATCCACAACATTTGTATATTCAGGGATAATATATCTACCCGGATAACGAACAAATCCCCAAACAGAAACGCTAATATTTATTGCTTCCGGATCAGAATAATCATAAAAACCACCATAGATACTTCTACGCATATTGTCTGCCCATGGTGTTCCTAATTCATAGTTTCTTTCTTGAGCAAAACTTACAATTTGTATGGTTACAAGAAAAAGAAATATCTTAAAATTAAACTTCATTCTAATACCTATATATTTTATTAAAATTAAAATAATTTATTATTGTTGATATTTTCTAAACGAAAAGATACAAATTTTTTGTAAAAAAGAAGTGTAAAAATAAAAAAATATGTCTTATAATAATTCAGATGTCTCTCTTTATATTAAATTCCATAACCTAATGTAAGTGAAAAATCTCTGAATAAATTTGATTTGTATTTCCCGATACCAATTCTTTGCTCAAAATCAATATATTGAAAGTGAGCTTTCAACCAAACCTCATGTGAAAATTCGTATTCAGTATCAATACCGTAATATGTATAATTTTTTCTATCACGAATATTATCCGTAAATAAAAAATGCGGCTGCGGTATCGTTACTTGATATGCTCTATTGCCTAATGCTTCTGTTCCCTTACGAATGTATTGTGTCCAAACTTTGAAATTCAATCCTCTGAAAATTGTATAATCAATGGCACCATAAATCATATCCGCATTGTCACCAATCCAATGACCCATTAAAGTTGATGAACTTTCATAAGTTAGTGTTGGAATAAAATGTCTGTAATTACCCGGATATACTTTTGTATACTCTAAAGTGATATCAAGATTATTAATTGGAAGATCAACAATATTCCCGCCAAAAGTGAAAGCCATTTTATAGTACTGTGTTTGCGGATCAAACAATCCATCCGGTGTTAATTCATCTGCATGAAAATTAACGTAAAGGTGAGCATTTTTTATGTGATTTCTTGAACTAAGGGATAAAAATAATTGTGTACTTGAACCGGCATAATTATCATTACGCATCAAATATTCATCTCCAAGATCAAAAAACATAAAGGGGATTAAATAAACAATTTGAAGCTCATCAGCATAAACAACTGATTCACCGATTGAAAGTTCTAAATTTTCATAAGGGATAAAGGTTGCAGAATGCAGTGCAATAAATTTTGATTTATAACTATATCTATCAGTATTTCCGTATTCCGCATAGCGCCATGTTGAATAATAAGAACTTGAATCAATTACATCAGAATTAAGCCAAGCATGAATGTAATTAAAGCTGAACCATTCTGCTGGTTTAACACTTAATTTCAAATATGGAAATGATGGGGCTCTATCAGATAAAACTACTTTACCGTTTTCACCATATCCCCAATTCAAATAATTTTTACCAAATACAAACGAACCCCAGCTCCAGCTTACACCAAGATCGGCATTTACAGTTGGATATTCAAGTCTTTCCGAATCGGAAAAAAGTAAATCTATTGCGCGTTTATTTGAAAATCTGTTGTACAGATTATCAATATATCCTGGTGTTTGTCTTGTATGTTTCAGTTCAAAATTGAAGCCCAAAATATCCCCGAATTCTCCGTTAAATTTTACTCCGGCAAAAATATTATCATAAGCTTTTGTTTCCCATTTCCCATTTTCGTAACCTAAAACCGGACTAACATTTAACCGCATCAAATTATTTTCATAACCCAAAACTCTAAATCGTTCATATTCATCTTTAGCAAATAATGTTAATTTATCTTTTGTTGTAATTTCATCATTGGTTCTAACTTCAAACTGCCAGCTTTTATCAAATAAATCTCTTTTTTCTTCTAAATCATTTGAAGTTTGTTCATTGTCATTTGTAATTTGCTCACTGTCATTTATCTCATTGTTTTCATCTTCAATCTTTTTAATTACTTCCTCTCCTAACTCTTTTTCTGAATTCTGAATTCTGAATTCTGAATTCTTTTTTTTCACTTCGTATCCATACTCCGACTCATAAAATTCCAATTCATCCTTTTGTAAATTAGTAAGCTCACTAAAATTTGCACGGGCTTCAACTAATTTTTCAGCAACATATTTTCTAGAAATAGGTTTTACAAGGTCATCATATTTTATAATTCCTTTTTGAGCAAGTTTGGAAAGAAAATCATAAATATTATTTTCAATATTTACATTAGATTCTTGCGCAAATGATAATATTGCAGTTGCAAATAAAAATAAGATTATAAATAATTTTTTCGAGTTCATTCTTTCCTAAACTAAGTTAATTTGTTAAAGTTATTTTTGCAATAATTTTATAAAAATTACCAATGTATGTGCTTAATATCCAAGCACAATTCAAAAACTTTTCCGAAGCTGTGATTTATTCATCATTATTATTTTAAGTATTAAAAATCTTTTACTGTAATTAGAAGAAAAAAAAATAAATTGATAAGAAATTATCGAATATATTTTAAGATAGTAAAAAAATAAAAATTCTAATGGATTGTTTTTACTTCAATTGTTTGATGTGTGAATTCCGGAACAATAACGGCAAATGATTTAACTATTTCTTCTAAGGTGTAATTATTGCAATTTGCAATAAGTTCATTTATTTTCTGATTCAAATCTTGAGGAATAAACGAGCTTGAGTTTTTAGCAAACATAATCTTTTCATGCTCAGTTCTAAGATATTCTTCACCATCCTTGAAAAGCTCCTCAAACATTTTTTCACCGGGTCTTAATCCGGTATATTCAATATCAACATCTACTCCTTCTTCCAAACCGGCAAGTCTAATAACATCTTTTGCCAAATCAAGAATTTTTACAGGTTCTCCCATATCAAGAACAAAAATTTCACTGCCTTTTCCTAAAACCGAAGCCTGCAAAACCAATTGAACAGCTTCTGGAATTGTCATAAAATATCTTGTAATATCCGGGTGAGTTATTGTTAGCGGTCCGCCACGTTCAAGCTGTTTCTGGAAAGTTTTTATTACACTTCCTCTGCTTCCTAATACGTTTCCGAACCTCACTGCTTTGAAGTTTTTATTATTCTCAACCGCAGCTTTTAATACTATCATTTCCGCAACACGTTTGGATACACCCATCAAATTTGTTGAATTAACCGCTTTATCAGAAGAAATTAGAATAAAATTCTGAACACCGTATTTAACCGAGCATTCTACTAAATTCTGAGTTCCAAGAAGATTATTTGTAACAACTTCGGAAGGATTTTCCTCCATTAGTGGAACATGTTTATGTGCTGCAGCATGAAAAATTACATCCGGTTTAAATTCACTAAAAATAATGTCAAGTCTTACTTTGTCTTTAATATCGGCAATACGACTTACAATATTAGTACTAAAAGCTTTTTTATTATTGTTAAAATCTTTAATAAATTTTAATTCTTCTTCAATTTCAAAAATAGAATTTTCTCCATGACCAAGAATTATTAGTTGAATTGGATTACTTTTCAAAATTTGGCGACAAAGTTCACTCCCAATTGATCCACCAGCACCGGTAAGTAGTATTTTTTTACCCCTTAACAATTCATTGACTTTTTGAATGTCAGTTTTGATTGGAGGGCGTCTTAATAAATCTTGAATCTGTATTTTTCTTAACTTGCCAATATCAACTTTTCCGCCAAGGATTTCATTAATTCCTGGAACTGTCAGTGTTTCAAGACCACTTCTACTTGCAATTTCCAATATTTCTCTAATTACCTTACCCGAAGCAGTTGGCATTGCTATTATTATTTTTTTGATTTTAAATCGTCTTGCTATTTTGCCCATTTCATCAAGTTTGCCTACAACTGGCACACCGCGTATTCTCATCTTTAATTTGGATGGATCATCATCTAAGAATGCAACCGGAGTCATTTTTAAGTAATTATTTTTTTGCAGCTCCTGAGCAACAGAAGCACCAGCCGAGCCGGCTCCCACAATAAGAACATAAGTTCCAAAAGATTCTAAAGAAACACGCCTCTCATCTATTCTTTCAAAAAAACGAATACTGAATCTGGTTGATGCAATAAAAATCATTACAATCATTGTATCAATAAACGGAAATGAAAATGGAAGTGTTTGAAACGGTAAGTTTTCAAATGATCTTAAGATAACAAATATAATTGATTCGATAAGAATTGCATTAACTCCAATATAAACCAATCGAGCTAATTCGTCAATACTGGCGGTTGCCCAAAATCTTCTATATAAATCAAAAAAATAAAAAATTGTTAATTTTAGTAAAGTAAAAATTACAGTTATATAAATTAAGGATGTTCCATATTTATTAAAATCTACATCTCCATCTAACCTCATTAGCAAGGTTAGAAGAGGAGAAATTAAGCATATAAATAAATCGATGAAGAAAAAATGCCTATTTCTTAATCTTTTAGTAAATCTTGCTAAACTTTTATATGGCATAATAAATACTAATAGTTAAAATCCAATTTAATTTTTTCTTTTATTTGGTTTGTTCATATAACACAATATTTTTCAAAAATAAAAACATGTTAGTTTAAAAGTACTAAATAAATATCTAACTTGTTGAATATATGAAATAATAAAACTTTATCATTAAGAGTAGTTTTTATAAAAAATCTCGAAACTAAATAGATAAAAATATTAACCTTTACATAATTTTTTAATATTTGCAACTTTAATTATTTTCTTCAGGTTCTCATCCTTTTAGACAAATCTGAAATGACATTTTTTTTCTAATGAGTTCTTAAATCTCTATTGAATAACAACAGAATTCCTTATCGAATTTCTACGGAATTCTCCAATATCAATCGAATAACTATGAATTTCTACTGAATTATTTAACCTCTACCTAACGACAACTGAATTACCAAATGACTACCGAATCACAATTGAATTTCATTTTTTTTACATTTCGGTTTCCAGCCTCCGTTTTCAAGTTGATAGGGGTTTCAATTTTTAATTCTTAATTCTCTTTAAATGGATGAATCCAATATGTGTTAAATTCAACTTTTTCATTTTCAAATTTTTATCAGTCAGTTTATTAAGCAGACATTGCAACTCAAGTGTGGAGAAGTCCACCCAATAAGCTTGTCCCGTAATTGTTTTATGCGGGAACGGCGAGTAAAACAACCAATTTTTTTATTCATCAAAAATATTTCCAGTTATTATTTTATAAAAAGGTACAAATGCAACGGTTGTTTCATTGATTTTAATTTCATTTTCGAATTCTAAATTTATTACAAATGCTTTTGAAGGTGAATATTTATCAATAAAACTCCTTAATGACCTCTTTATACTAATATTTTTTAATGCAGAATATTTAACTTCAATTGGAATTATTTTTTGGCTGCTTTCAATTATAAAATCTACTTCAGCTTTATCTGTAGTCCTCCAATATTTAATATTCCAAGATTTCCATTTAATTTTTTCGTAAACAATATTTTTTATAAAGTTCTGAAAAAGAAATCCTAATTCATTCTTATTTTCTACTAATCTAAATGTATCATTTGCAAAATTTCTTAATCCTAAATCATAAAAATATATAGAATATGATTTTGTTAATTCTTTAACAGTATTCCTAAAAAATGGAGGAATAGTTTGAATTACATACGTTTTCTCACTATACCACAGATATTTCTTTAGAGTAATTGAAGATATTCCGGTTAATTTTGCCAGATTAGAATAATTAAGAATCTTACCAACTTCAGCAGATAAAAGTTTTATCAATAAACTAAATGCTTCAGGTCTATCAATTTTTAGTAAACTTACTATATCTTTCTCTATATAACTTCTGTAAATCTCATTTATAATTTTCTTTTTTTCATCAAGAGAAGATTCAGTTATAACTCTCGGATATCCGCCAAAACTTAAATATTCTAATAAAAAATAGTTTGTTTTTTGGGGTTCTAATTCAAAATATGATTCAAGTTTCTTTTCATATTTATATTTAGTTTTATAATTAACAAACTCCTCAAACGTTACCGGCAGCAGCTCAAATAATCTTTTTCTGCCAGTTAATGATTCTTGAATATGTTCTTTTAATTCTAAGCTTCCTGAACCTGAGATGATAAACTTATAAGGTAAATCCAAATCGTATAAGCCTTTTAAGAAGAATCCCGCATTTTCTTTTCTCTGTATCTCATCTATAAAAACATATCCGCTTTCACCTATTTCTAACCTTATTTTATTTAGTAACAACTCTTGACTTTCAAAAAATCGTTTGTCGTTTTCAATATCAAGATTCAGAAAAATTATGTTATTATTGGTTTGTTTAAGCTCACTAATCAGTTCCTTCATTAAGGTTGTTTTGCCAACTTGCCGGGGACCAATAATTATTGAAATTTCCTTTGCAGATAAATGATCCTTGATTTCGTTAAAAAGCGTTCTTTTAATTAACATATTATATTTTACCCGATATTTTCTATAGTCAACTTACAATTTTATCGGGTTATTTGCAAATCGTACTACTCTAGATGAAGTCTCTATTTTTGATTTTGCGATTTGTTATTTACAATTTCTATTTTTATACTTTGTTATTTTTTTTGCTGAATATCTGCGGCTTAATTCTGAATTCTATTTTTTTAATTTTGAATTTTTAAATTTTTGATTACGTTTTTCACCAGCATGCCGTTAGGCATGGTTTCTACTTTTCCACCAGTTACACTAATAACAACCGAATTACTTAATGTCCACCGAATTACTATTGAATTACCACCGAATTACTTAATGACAATTGAATTACAACTGAATTACTTAATGACAATTGAATTGCCACCGAATTACTTAATAGCAACAGAATAACAATTGAGATTTTTCACTTTTCGGTTTCCAGTCTCCGTTTTCAATTTTCCGTTTTCTCCATTACTACATCCCATATCCAACAGAAAAACTAAATAAATTTCCATTAAAGATTAGTAACTTATTTTTCAACTTCTCATCAAAATAACTATACATAGTGCGTATATGGAAGCCATGAACTAATTCATAAGATATTTCAGCGCCATACTCTGTTACTTCGTTTTTATCACCCCACAAAAAAGAATGTTTATCCTGGTATCTTGGTTCATCAAAACTTTCTTCACTTCCTTTTCTTATAAATGAATAAAACAGATTAAAATCTAAACCACGTAATATTCTTTTCTTAAATGATAAATAAATTTGATCGGCATTACTGCCAATCCAATGCCCTAAATCATAACCATAATTTTGATAGGTCTGTACTTCATCTGCATGAAAATACACAAACGGATTTATCCTTGTATATTCAAATATTAACTCAGATTCAGGAATAATTGGGTCTATTGATTTGAAGCCCAAGTTATAAGCAGCAGCTTGCGGATATTCGTTATTATAAGTAGAAAATTCATCTATAAATAATGATCCGTAAAATTTAGTTTTCAGCCAAAAATTTTTATACCATATTGAAGCAAATAATTGTGCGTTGCCGGCACTTTCATCCGGATCAGTTAAATAATGATCTGCTATTCTGAAGAATGCAACGGGAATTAAATATATCGGTTCAAATTTATCACTATAAACAACTGACTCCCCCAATGAAATATTCAATGATTGAAAGGGTGTAAATGAAAACATATGTGCAACAAAATACTTTTCTACCTTTGGAAAATGATCGCGCAAAGTGCCTTCTCTTATTTCCGAAGAATCAATAATTTGCGAATTCAAAGAACTGTGAATGTACGAAAACTTAAACCAATGTGAATAATCGGCTTCAATTTTCACGAATGGAAACGAAGGGGCTTTATCGGATAAAATTAATTTGCCGTCTTCGCCACTTCCATAATAATTATAATCTTTACCTAACGTTATGCTTCCCCAATTCCAAGAGTAAGTTAAATTTGCATTCATTTGATCAAAATCAAATCCACCTTTTGTGCCAGGTTGAAATTCATAACCGGTTAAGCGAGAAAAATCTTGATTTCTGTCAAGATAATCACCTCTCGGATGGTTGTCACTGAACTGTAACTCAAAACCAATATTATTCGAAAAATTACCAAAGAGTCTTAAGCCGCTTGAATAACTCCATGAATTCCCATTTTTATATGATGTATAACTGTAACTTAAAATTGGATCTAGAAATAATCCGAAATCTTTACTATTATAACTGAATAATCTGAACCTATTATATTTATCAAAACCGAAATTGTTACTTTTTAAATCAATTAGTTTGTTCGTTGCTACATAATCTTTTAAATCAAATCCGATTCTTTCTAATTCTGGTGCATATTCTCTAATATAAAATTCCAACTCCTTTCCCTCTATTTCACTTATCCGGTTTCCAGACTCCAGTTTTCTATCGCCTATCTGTTTGATTTTTTCCGCAATGTACTTTCTTGAGAATGGAAGAATTTCTTCGTTTAACTGAATTACGCCTTTATTGCTTAAACGTTCAAGATATTCATATACACTATTACTTACAGGTTCATAATTGACTTGAGCGAATGAAGAAGTGAGATGTAAAAAGTAAAAAGTGAAAAGTAGAAAGGAAAAACGTAAAGACATTGAGATGAAGAGAAATATAAACGTAAAAACGTTAAAAAGTTTAGATGTAGATCTGACCAATTTAGAAGTTGATTTGAATTTGAGATGCTTTATAAATGAAAAGCAAAAGTGTAAATTATTCATATTGTTATAAAAATAATTTGAAATTGAAAAATATTTTGTGGTAATGATATTTAAATATTAAAAATCTTCTTTAATTGTGACTTACTGTAAATTTTAAAGAATGTTAGGGCCAACCTGTTTCTTTTATAACCTTGCTGATCAGACTTGTTTTACCGTAACGCCGCGGACTAATCAATATTAAATGATTTTCGCTCGCAAGAAGAGAATGATTTTTTTTTTATTTCTTCGTTGCGATTATTTTCGGAAGAAAAATAATTATATTATTTTGCAAAATAAAGTAATTGATTATAGTATGATTATGTGTCTATTGATCAAATTTTTCTTAATTAAAATAAGAACACTTAATACATTATTTCTTTTGTATTTAACCACAAAGAATACAAAGTTATCTCGTAATCTTTTTATTTTTAAATCTTGTTAAGATTTTTTTTCATTTCTCATTCTAAATTTCTTCCTAACTTCTAAACTTCCTCACTTCACAACTTCTGACTTCCGCTTTCTGAGTTACGATTTCTGGCTCCGTACTCTCACTCATCATTGATCACTCTTTACAAATCTTCCCATTTTCTTCACAAGCATTTCCGTTTCAACGTCTTAACATTTCCAGGTTTTTACTATTTTAATTCTGACTTCTTAATTCTTATTTCATGCCACTTTTACCAGTTGGGGTTTATGGGGATGCTTTTTACTTTTTTTTATATCATCTGCGGAAAGATTGTATTTTTAATTTCAACAAAAGCTTTACTAATCATATAGAATTTATCAATTCCAATTTCTTTCACATTTTTCTCAAGTTTTATTAAATCTTTTGGGTGAACCGTATTTTTTACTTCAAATGCATAAGTTTTATCCAAAATAAAATCAATTTCAGCCTTATTTCTTTTATTGTAGAATGATACCTCACCATAATTTATTAACTGATTCGATATTGTATTTTCTAAAAGTTGTCCATCGTTTACTCTTCCAATAGTATTTAATAAGCCAGTATCCGAAAAATAAACTTTTCTGCCTCCGGCAACAGTTCTATCTATACTTTTTGAATATTTAGGAATTAACCGAAGGAAAAACACACCCTGTAATAAATCCAAATAACTATAAATTTTAACTCTATTTAAGCCCAGATCATTAGATAATTTCATTACATCAAGAATATTCCCTATTCTAGGTATTAAAAGTAATATGAGATCCCTTAACTCCCTAATATCCTTTAAATCCAAAATAATCTTAATATCTTTTTCAAAAAAAGATGTAAAAATATTTTTCAAAATCATTTTTTTGGTTTCAGTATTTTCAGTAGTAACAACTTCTGGAAAACCTCCGTATTCCATATATTCATTATATTCTAACTCATTCTTTTTATATTCTAAAAGATTATAGTCTTTTAATAAATTCTGAATATTCTCATTATATACCGGTTCTTCAGTTTTATTCTTAAAATATAAAAACTCACTAAAACTTAAAGGATTAAGAACAAATAAGAATTTTCTCCCGCTTAAAGATTCCGGGAATAAATTTTTAAGATAATAATTTGATGATCCGGATACTACATATTTTACGCTGTATTTATCTATGTGATATTTTATAATTTTGGTGATTTCAGGATAGTTTTGAATCTCATCGATGAAAATAAATAAACGCTTATCCTTCGAATTTGCCTCGGTAACTAATTTATAATAAATTGCATCATAATCAATATTTTCAAAATGTAATAAATCGAAGGGATTATCAAAATCAAACCATAACTTGGGTTTTTTAACTGTTTCAAAAACCTGCTTCATTAATGTTGTTTTACCAACTTGACGCATACCGGTAATAATTAATGCGTTTTTATGCTCTAAATACTCAACAAGTTTTTTGTATAGCAATCTTTTTTTCATATTTGTAAAAATATTTTTACAAAATTACGCATATCTGTAAAATAAACAAAACAATTATCATAATTTAATTCTAAAGTTCATGATGTAAGACATTAGGCAATATAAATGAAAAATAAGAATAAATGTTTGTTAAATGACCAATTCTCTTTAGATTCCGTATAATTTCAATGTTAAAACATTATTTTCGAAATTTCCGGAATGACAACTCTCTTAATTTGTTCATGCTAAGCGTAAATCAATATTGAATTTTGGAATTTGTTTGTTATTTGTCCGTTATCCGTTAGCAAACGGAAACGGAATTGTAATTTGTGATTTTTTTTAGTTCCTTTGATTTCTGTTCCGTTGGTTAACGGATTCTATCTTTCAATCTAATTGTTTAAGAAAATCTCTAAAATTGTCCCATGTAATAATGTTAATAGTATCTTTAGTCATAGATATATCGCCATTATAAATCAAATATTTTTCAATATTGCCATTTTGATTATTAATAGGAAATTTTTCTAAATTTTTTAGAAAATCCTTATTATAAGTTTGACCAGCTTTAATTTCAACGGCAATTAAATTACGTTTAGTACTTTCTATTAAACAATCAATTTCAGTGCCGTTGCTTTCGCGCCAATAAAATATATCCGGGTGTTTTCCTTTATGATTATAATGTTTTATAAATTCACTTATTATTAAATTTTCAAATAAAGCACCGTACATATAATGAGTGGGTATTTGGTTTATGTTTGATAATCTCAATAACGAAGAAGCAACCCCGACATCATAAAAATAAAGTTTTGGTGCCTTGATAAGTCTTTTACTAAAATTATTATAATACGGCTTTAATAGGTAAATTATATAACTGGTTTCCAACAAGGATAACCATGATTTTGCAGTATTTACGGAAACCCCAACATCATTAGCTAAAGATGTTATATTTAAAATTTGACCAATTCTTCCGGCGCATAATCCTAAAAATTTACTAAATGTGTTTAAGTCGCTAACCGCTTTTAATGTTCTTATATCCCTTTCAATGTATGTTTGTAAATATGAAGGATAAAAGTCTTCTCCATCTATTTTTTTATCATAAACTCTGGGATAAAAGCCATTTACAAAATATTTAATAATATCTTTATCATATTTTACATTTAATTCTGAAATATCAAAAGGTAATAATTGATTTAAGCTAACTCTTCCAGCTAAAGTCTGAGAAATTTTTTCATTTAATAAAAAACTCTGAGAACCGGAAAGAATATACATTCCAGGAGTGTTAATTTCATCTACCATGTATTGGATGTAACTAAATAGTTCAGGAAGTTTTTGAACTTCGTCAAAGATTAATTTTGTACCATTAGTTTTTAAGAAACCAATAATATCGGAATTGATTAGTTCTCTTTGATCAATTCTTTCTAAATTAAAATATTTATAATTACTAAATTCACTTTTAAGTAATGTTGTTTTACCTTATTGACGCGGACCGGTTAAAGATAAAACCGGGAATTTTAAAAGCATTTTATGCAAATGCGATGAAAGATTTCTTTTAATTAACATATTATGTATTTGTGCATTTCTATTGCAAATTTACATAGGTTCTTCTAATACTGCAAGTAATCTTATTCCGGGATGTATGGTTTGAGAAATAGTAATAAATGTCTATTAGATCAATTCTCTCCAGATTCCGTATAATTTCATTGTTAAAACAATATTTTCGAATTTTCCGGAATGACAACTCTCTTAATTTGGTCATTTTAACAGTAAACTAAACTGAGTTTGTCCGTTATCCGTTAGCAAACGGAAACGGAATTTTTATTTGTGATTTTTTTAGTTTTTGATTCTTAATTTCTTTCAAACGCTTAACCACAAAGCTCACAGTTATTTAACAATCTTGATTTTTTTACTTTCTGATTTCTGCTTCTGATCCGTTAGCTAACGGACTGTTTTTCTGAGATTTCTCACTCGAAACATCGAGGTAAACTATCGCTCTCTTTGCTCACTCATCAAGCCATACACATCACTATGTGAGAATAGCTTAGCCGCTGTCTTGTTATAGCAAGTTTTTAAATGAAATAATCTCATGAATATGAAAAGGTAAATTATTATTAATCTGAATTGTCATTCCCATCCGTTAGTTAACGGATGATTGGGAATTCAATTTCTGAGTTTCATTTACTTTTTTATTTTCGCCCAAAAATGTTATCAGCTTACCCAATATTTTTCTGATGCTTTAGAATTTCATTTAACAAAAAAATAAAAAGGAAAGGAAAATCAATATTCTGAAATTAGCGAAGACGAAGGTATATTTAATTTTTTGTGAAGTGCTCTGATCATAGATAAACTTAATTTTCTTTTTTTATTAAGTATTTCGGAGGTTCTGCTCTTAGAGCCTATAATTGAAACTAAATCTGATCGTTCTAAATTAAGCTGCTCCAATCTAAACTTTATTGCTTCTATAGGATCTGGTAAACTAATGGGGAAATTTTTATTCTCATAATCTTCTATAAGAATAGATAAAATTTCAAGTTCGTTATATTCATTAGCGTTTAATTTCAAATCTAATTGCATAAGTTCATAGACTCTATTCAAAGTTTCTTCATATGCTTTTTTTGATTTAATTGCCTTTAACATAACTCACTTCCCTGATATTTAATTTATCATATTCTTTATGGGTACCTATCCAAACAATAAATATTATCCCTAGTTTATATTCAATATCAACAATTAAGCGATAGTGATTTCCTTTAATATTAAAAGTAACCCGCTTCTTCGTTATAATTGAAGCATTTCTATATTGCTCTTTTAATTTGTTAGCTGTATCCCAACTAGCGTTTCTTACTTCATCAAACCAAGATTTTAAAGGCTGCTCTGAATCCGGATATTTTTCCCAAAATGAAATTAGTGTTTTTCTAGAAATTACACGCTGTATGCAATGACATTCGACTTATACCCTTGATAAACTGGGTCAAATCATTTTTTTAATTCTTAATTTTTAATTTCTTTTAACGCTTAACCACAAAGACCACAAAGTAATCTAACAACCCGCCCAACAGTATGGCGGGCAAGCCAACCAAACTAACGGTTGGTAAATCTTGGTAATTTTGTATTCTAGTAATTTTTTTATTGCAATTGAATTTCCACAGAATTACTATTGATTTACCATTGAATTACAACTGAATTACTTAATGGCAACCGAATTACAACTGAATTCCTACCGAATTACTTAATGTCCACAGAATTTCTTAATGACAATTGAATTACCACTGAATTACTATTGATTCACCATTGAATTACAACTGAATTTCCAATGAATTACTATTTTTTTACCATTTACTTTTGACTTTTTTCTTTACAATCTCCACTATCCTTTCCAAATCCTCTTCTGTTAAATTTGAACCGGAGGGTAAACATAACCCATCTTCAAATAATTTTTCTGAAGTACCATTTACATATTTAGGAGCTTTCTCAAAAACCGGTTGTAAGTGCATTGGTTTCCATAATGGGCGTGATTCTATGTTATCCTTTTCCAATTCCAAGCGTATATCTTCCCTGGTAATTCCATTTATTAATTTTGGATTAATAGTAACTGCAGTAAGCCACCTATTTGAAAAACTTCCTTCCATTTCGGGTTGGAATTCTATTCCTTCAATTTCTCTAAAAGCATTTCTGTAATATTCAAAATTAAATCTTCTTTGTGCAACTCTTTCATCTAGAACTTTTAATTGTCCACGGCCAATAGCCGCACAAACATTGCTTAATCTATAGTTATAACCTATTTGTGAATGCTGATAATGAGGAGCATTATCTCGTGCCTGCGTTGCTAAAAATCTTGTTTCATTTATAAATTCTTCATTATCAGAAAGTAATGCTCCGCCACCTGAAGTTGTAATAATTTTATTACCATTAAAAGACAGAATACTCATTAAACCAAACGAACCACACATCTTCCATTCTTCCTCATTTCTCCTTTTCTCCGCTTCATTCTGCCTTCTGAATTCTGAATTCTGAATACTATATTTGCTTCCCAACGCTTCCGCCGCATCCTCAATAATTGGAATAGAATACTTGTCACTTATAGTCAGTAAGTCATTAAGTTTAGCCGGCATCCCATATAGATGAACTGCAATAATTGCTTTTGGCTTCTTACCTTTCTTAATTCTATCCTTAATTGCTTCTTCCAAAAGAATGGGACAAATATTCCAAGTGTCTTTTTCACTATCAACAAATACCGGCGTAGCTCCTTGGTAAACAATAGGATTTGCAGATGCAGAAAAAGTAAAGCTCTGACAAATAACTTCGTCTCCTCTTTTAATGCCTAAAATAATTAAAGCCAAGTGAAGAGCTGCAGTACCGGAACTTAGGGCTGCCGCATATTTTGCTCCGGTATAATCAGCAAGTTCTAATTCAAAATTATTAACGTGCGGACCTAATGGAGCGATCCAGTTTGTTTCAAATGCTTCTTTAACATTTAAAAATTCATTGCCACTCATGTGAGGAGAGGACAGCCAGATTTTTTTATTCATATAATTTTATTTGTTTTTATTTCTCTATGTAATTGATGTGCGTAAATTTCGTCATTCCGAAAAACTATAAATAGTGATCTAATTTGTATTATCTCATTTTACTAATTGAAAAATGAAAAATTGTTGAAAGATACATAATAATTAGAAGATTTCTGAAGCTTAGTTGAGGCGACCTATAAAGTTTAATATCACAATATGAAAATTGGAATAACCAGTATAAAGCTTTTATATAATTCAAGCAATAGAAATTATTTGACAGAAAATTAACAGAAATAAATTAAGATAAATACACCAAATCCATAATTTACTCTTATCTATACTATTTCAATTTTGCGTGTTAAAGTTTCTATTAGATTATATCCGTCCCAAATCAATGAAAAATCAGTTGTTTTACCAATAGGAACAATTCTATCTATTCCGCCTGGTTTTTCATGCCTAATAAAATCTGATAGTGTTGATTTATCTAAGCCATAATAAGCTAATGTTTGATATTTTCTGTTAATGATTTTAGATATATCTGAAAGTGATTCTGCGTGATACTCTGAAAAATAGCCACTATTACAACGGAACAAATCAATATTTACTGGTAAATCTTCTAATTCAATTCTCCAAAGTAAATTATCTTCAGTAGCTGTTTTTTTTATATTTTTCAAATTGATTGATTGGTCGTAAAGAGAAGCCAATTTGTCAACAGCAATAACTGATTGTACTTTATATCTCGATTTCACTAATTCATGAAGACTATGCCAAAATTTTTTTTTTGCAACTTCCACATTTTCAGTAGAACCTAGCCATATAACTAAATGAGGAGCTGTACAAGCATTTTGATCAAATAAATAAGTATCGTTATAAAAAGATAAAGCAATTTTTTCGGGTGCGTTCTCAAATGCAAATACATCTGCGTTTATTGCACAAAGTGAATATCTATCCGCAAAAGTAACATCAAAAGCACGTGATGGGAGTTTATTTTCTCTTATTTGTTCAATCGTGTTGTCACCACCCCAAATTATCCGAACATCACACAATGATGAAAAATAACCCGTGGCTAAACTTTCACGATCATAACGAACTAGAGCAAATCTTGATGAAAATGCGCTAAAATTATTTTCCTTATTTAGTTTAACAATGGCATTACAAACAATGTCAATTTGTTCATATCTTGGTGATGGAACCCGAACAATATTTAGATTCCCAGAAAGAATACCACTAATTAGAGAATATGAAAAATTTATTGGAACATTTGAGGGAGCTATATGAAACAATAACCCTCTACCAAGGCTAATTTCTAAATTTGATTCATACTTATTTTTCATTTTAAGTATGTTAGCCTTTCTACAAAAAAAGGCAAATGTTACAACATCTGGAAAATTTTTTATTCCCGATTCTTTAAGCAATATTTTAGAAAGCTCATCCAGGTACTTAATTGATTCTGACGAAAAAGGTTCTGTAGAAGGTAAGCACTTAAATTTTTCAATTTCAAATTCCTTCGGAAAAAGAAATTCGACATCGTTAAGATTATACTGTGTATGTGTCACTACATCCCCGAATTTCTGCATTTTGTAATCTACCTAAAACTTTAAAATACTTCCCTAGTCTTCCACAAGGACAATCATCCTCACCCAGCAAAATACCTTCGTCTTCAGTTAGCAAGGAATGCCCCGGATAACTCGTTGGCAATATTGATAGAACTTGAATAATCCCTTTTTCACCCACATCTGCTATAGAAAAATCGTGAGCTCTACGAATTAATATATCCGAGTAAATTGGGGCATGTAAGTGACTATGTTCGCATTCCATGTAAATCGTTCCTGTTTGTTCTACCATACCATAATAATCATGAACTGATTTTATTCCACATACATCGTTTAATTTATCTCTAAATGAAGCGGATGAAATTGATTCATTTATTAGTTTTTTCCAGCCACCTCCGTGAATCAAAACAGCGTTTGATAAATCAAGCTTTATCCCATTTTTAACTAGTTCTTTATAAAAATGCTGATATATCATAAATGTGAAACCAAACATAAAAATTCTATTATCTTTAAATTTCTCGACAAATTCTTTAATCTTATCAATTTGTAAATTCATCTGATCATCCAAAGCATAAACTGGTCTTGAACCAAACAAAGAGAAACCTAAAATTCCAGCACCACGTGCTGAAAAGAGATTTCTATTTTTAATAACACCCTCTGTGTCAATGATAATCATAGGTGCTCTGCTAGTACCAATAAACGAAGAAACAATTTTGGTTAATGTTTTTGTTTGGTTTGCTGTGTTTTCCCTATCCAGATAAATACGAGATACCGCTTGACCTGAAGTACCGGATGATGTTAATGTCTTAACCACATTATCTTTTACAACGCTCATCAAGTCAAACATTTTAAATAGTCTGACTGGCAAAAATGGCAAATCAGAATACTTGTTCTCGTTTTGAACATCAAACCCAATACTATCCATCATATTCTTAAAGGGTATGCAATTCGCATAATGATGACGAAACAATTTCGAAAAGTACGGGTTTAATAACTTTTCTTTCTCATTCTTTGTTAATGAATAAGGTTTTAAATCAAGAAATTTTGAGATATCCATTTTTTTTAATTTTGCAAAAAAGGTTTTATAATTTATTTAAAGAAATATTAAGTAATTTAAAACAATTTTTTTATTTCTTGATAATTTTTTTTCGAATTTGAAGAAACAGGTATCATATCTACAGATTTAATTTTTATTGCGGAGTGATGAATGGAAAACATCTTAGATAGATTTTCTTTTATCCATTTTGTATCGCTTTCAGTAGAGTTTTCTAATAATATTTGCAATTTTTCATCATTTCCAGTAACAGCACAGTTAACTTTAAAGCTATTTTCAGCATATCGTTCAATATCATCTAAATTAATTCTATTTCCAAATAACTTAATAAATCTTTTTTTTCTTCCCGTAACAAAATAATATCCATTTTCATTCATATACCCCATATCACCAGTAAATAACTTGCCACCTAACTCATCTTCTTTGAAAATATCCTCTCTTTGTTCTGCATAGCCTAGCATAACATTAGGGCCTTCATAAACTAATTCACCGACAAACATACCTTCATTTGATTCAACACTATCAATGACAGTCAGCTTTCCATTTGGTATTGCTACTCCTATTGAATCAATATTATATTCTAGAGCATAAAATGGCACATATGAGATTCTAGCTGTTGCTTCAGTCTGACCATACATAACAACAAATTCATAATTTCTCTTTTTAGCTAACATTAAAAAATATTCTTTAGTTGTAGAAACTAAATGACCACCTGCTTGAGTAAAATACTTAAGAGAAGGCAATTGCATTTCGGCTAATTTAATTCTTTGAAGAATCTGAAAAGAATATGGCACACCTGAAAATGTAGTACAATTAAACTTCTTAAAAATATTCCAAAATTTCTTTTGTATTAAAGACTCATCAGTTAAAACAATGGATGCCCCAGATAAAAGATGACTATTAATTATTGAAAGACCAAATGAATAATTTATAGGTAAACTAGTAATGGCTCTTTCAGATGGGTCAATTCTCAAATAATTAGCAATTGATGCAGCATTTGAATCAATATTCTTTGAAGAAAGTCTAACAAATTTAGATGACCCAGTTGACCCCGAAGTCGATAACATTAATTTGGTATTTGATGAAATATTCTTATAATGACCAGATTTTTTATATACAAATATATTACCAAATGGAAATAATATTTCTTCATTGATATAATTTTTAAAATTTAATATTGTTTGACTTATAACAACTTCCGGATTATAATTTAATAGAATATTTTTTAGAAAATCTTCATTTGTATTTTCATTTAGTAACATGATAGTATTAGAAGAATTCAATAAACTTAAATAAGACACAATCAGCGGATAATTATTTTTAATAAGTATTAAACAAATTACATTCTGCATTGAAAAACGATTTAAAAAATTTTCAATATCGTGTTCAAGCTGCAAATACGTTACAGAATTAGAATTTTCTGAATCTATGAAAGCAGTATTTTGTCCAAATTTTGATAATTCCTGCCAAAACATTATATAATCATTCCTCCGTCCACTCCTATAACTTGACCAGTAACATATTTTGACAAATCCGAAGCTAAAAATAAAGCGACATTTGCGACATCTTCAGGTTCACCAATTCTGTTCATAAGAATAGATTTTTTTAATTTTTCAAATTTTTCTTCTGGTAAGTTTTTTATCATAGCTGTATTAATTAAGCCAGGCGCAATGGCATTTACACGAATATTTTGTAGCGCCAATTCTTTGGCTCCCGAGTAAGTAATACCAATTGCAGCAGATTTTGTAGCCGAATAAGCCATTTGGCCTATATTTCCGTATCTGCCAATAATTGAAGAAATATTTATTATTGAACCATTTTTTTGACGCTGCATTAATTTGGCTGCATATTGTAAATTAAAAATAACTGCTTTTTGATTTATCGCGATTAACTCATCAACCATTTGTTCAGTGATCATACCAATTAAAGCATCATTTAAAATACCGGCATTATTAACTAGAATGTCTAATTTTTTATAATTTTTAAAAATGTTTTGATAAAGTTCTTTAACAAAAACAAGGTCGGAAACGTCGCCTCTGAAGAATGTATGATTTAATTCAGAAATATTATTTAATTCAGCTAAGTTATTTTTTAGTTTTTCTTCATTACGCCCGTTTAGAATTACAATAGCTCCATTTTTTGCAAATATTTTTGCAATTTCCCAACCAATTCCACCACTACTTCCGGTAATTAAACTTACTTTATTTTTGAGCATTTAAATCAACTCCGTATTTTATAACTATTTCTTTAGCCTTCTGAAAAGAACTCATATCAATTACATCATCAGTATCAATCATAATTTCAAACTCTTGTTCAATAGCTGCAATTAATGCCATGTGAGCAACAGAATCCCAATTTTGGTCGCCATAAGCTAATAAATCAGAAATTTGTTCAACGGGCAAATCAAGAGCTTCTTTAAATGCATTTTTTAATTTTGTTTCATTATTCATTTATTTTCCTTTTTATATTATTTTAATCTACGCGCAGGATTTCCAGCAACTGTAATTTCACTGGCTACATTTTGAAGTACAACAGAACCCATTCCAACCACAGCCTTTTCACCTATTTTAATTTGATTTCTAATTTTAGCTCCAACGCCTATGTATACGCATTCATTAATTATTACTTCACCTGAGATATTACAAGCAGGCATTATGGAAGTGTAATCGCCAATTTCAACATCATGCCCAATTGTACAACCTAAGTTCACCAAAACATGTTTTCCAATATTAGTATTTACAGATATAACACAATTAGCTGTAATAATTGACCCAACACCAATTTTATGGTAATTTTTATTACTTAGCTGAACATTCGGATGAATCAAAACTGGGTAAATAATATTGGATTTATTTATTCTTTCAATAATATTTTTTTTAGTTAACGGGTTACCGATTGCAAATACCAAATTTAAGTCTTCTTCATAATCATTAACGTCTTCTACACCTCCCAGAATAGGAAAATTATTTACAATCTCACCTCTCGGAATGCCATCATCAAAATAACCAATAAAATTCCATACATTATTTTCGTAATTAATTTGCTCAATTAACATATGAACTTCTCTTCCAAAACCGCCACCACCAAAAATTGCAATTTTCTTCATAATCAGCCTTTAATTTTTACCATTAAACTTTGGTGCCGTTGCCATACCTTCACTGTTAATTCCTTCTTTCTTAAATATTTTCAATACTGTCATAAAAAAAATTTTAAGATCCAAAATAAAAGAAATATTTTCTACATACCAAACATCAAGTTTAAATTTTTCTTCCCAGCTTATTGCATTTCTACCATTAACTTGCGCCCAGCCGGTTATGCCTGGTTTAACATTATGCCTTTTTTTTTGTTGTTCATTGTACAAAGGTAAGTATTCGATTAACAAAGGTCTTGGTCCAATCAAAGACATATCCCCTTTTAAGACATTTACAAACTGTAATAATTCATCTAAAGAAAACTTCCGTATAAGTTGTCCAATTTTGGTTATTCTTTTTTCATCGGGTAATAAATTACTGTCACTATCTTTCTTATCATTCATTGTTTTGAATTTATATAGGTTAAAGAATTGTTCGTTTTTACCGGGTCTCATTTGAGTGAAAAGTATTTTACCATTATTACTGATAGCCAAAATAACTGAGACTACGACAATTATTGGAGATGATAAAAAAAGTAATAAAAATGAAATGATAAAATCTAAAATGGGTTTAATTATTTTTTTATAAAACATTTTAATTATCTATTTTCCAGACTTTGATACTCTTTTAAAATTGCATCCCATACATATTTTTGTTCATATCTATCAACTATCATTTTACGCGAATTATCTGCAAGTTTTTCTCGAAAATCTTTTTCTTCAATAAGTCTTAAAATTGCTTCTTTTAATTGGGTAACATTTTTAGGTACTACAATTAGTCCATTTTCTTCATTTTTTATAATCTCATTGCAGCCATTTATATTAGTTACAACACATGGAACACTCATAGCACCGGCCTGCATAACTACATTTGGGAATCCTTCTCTATAACTAGGAAAAACAAAAATATCTGATAATGCTAAAAATGGTCTAACATCATCTTTAAAACCTACATGAATTACCGTAGAATTATTTTTAATTATATGTTTTGATTTTTCATTAATTGAATCCAATTCATCTTCAAAAGCACCAACTAAGAATAATTTTACTTTTTTGTTTAATTTTGAAATTTCTTCAAATGCTTCTAAAAGTTCATTTATGCCTTTATCTTTTACAATTCTGCCAATAAAACAAAGATTTATATCAATATCATTTAATTGGTACTCATTTCTAATTGCTAAGGCTTTTTGGAGCACTTCTTCAGTTCTAGAAAAGAATTCAGTATCAATACCATTGCTGCTGCCGTTTGCAATTACTTTTAATTTTTCTTGTTTACACAGATTATTTTGTAAAATAAAATCTCTTAAACCAAATGAATTTGGATATACTTTATCTGCAAACCTATATATTATCTTTTCAACAAATTCTAAAACTTTTCGTTTAAATCCAGAACTTTCCATTAAAGGTAAACCAGCAACAGTATGTAGTTTATGAGGTACCCTTGCAAAACAAGCCGCAACAATACCAATCATACCAGCTTTTGGTGTGTGTGTATGAACTATATAAGGTTTTTCTTCTTTTAATAAGATATACATTTTCATAATTGCAATAACATCTTTAAGCGGAGTTATTGTTCTTGTCATTTCAATTGTTTTGGTTTTTATTCCTTGCTTCTCTACAAAATCCAAGTCGGCACCTGAACTGGAAATGGCAATTACATCATAATATTGCCTTATAAAATTTAACTGTCCTTTTAGTAACCAACGTAAAGACATCGAAACAGTTGTAATTCTTATTATTTTTTTTTTATTGGATTGCATACAAATGAGTATACCATTTTTGAAAGCAATAATATGTCCATACCTTAAAAGAATTATCAACCTTATGTTCGACATGATCATTTACTAATTTGCTTACTGTTTGAAAATCAAAAATATTTTGTTTTTTTATAAAATCCATATCAATATATGATAGTAGTTCATGTTTCAAACCTTTTGAAAGCCAGTCTCCAACAGGAACACCAAAGCCTTGTTTAGGTTTACTTAAAAATTTTTTTGGAAAGTATTCTTTAAAAGTTTCCCTTAATAAATACTTTTTATCCCACCTTTTAATTAAGTAATTCTCTGGTAAATGCTTTGTAAAATTCCAAAGTTCTTTATTCAAAAATGGAGCTCTGCATTCTAAAGAAACAAGCATACTTGTTCTATCAACTTTTACAAGCATATCACCATCAAGACTTACTAATTTATCAAACTCTCTAAAATTATTTAAGTTACTTTTATTGAACTCAATTTTGAATTTAAAATATTCTAATAAATCATTATGAATTAAATATTCCTTCTTAAATAGTGCTAATAATTCATTCTTTTGGAAACCTAAAGAAACAATATTTGAATAAAAATCATTGGTATAATCTATTGATCTTAATAATTTTTTCAATTTAAAACGAATACCACGGTCATCATTCTTGACATTCAGAAGATGAGAATAGAAATTCATAACTTTTTTATGAATATGTTCTGGAATAATTCTTTGATAATTTCTATTTAACTTCGCAACATAATATTTATTATACCCCCCAAAGACTTCATCTCCTCCATCACCAGTTAATGCAACTGTTACGTGTTCTTTAGAATGGCTTGCCACCAAATATGTAGGCAATGCGGACGAATCGGCAAATGGTTCATCAAAATTCAATAAAATTTCCGTTATTTTATTACTCAAATCCAATTCTGAGATAATAAATTCATGATGATTACTATTAATAATTTTTGCAACCAATTTAGCTTTATGAGATTCATCAAATATCTTTTTTTCAAACCCAATAGAAAATGTATCAATTTTAGTTTTACTTTGATTTGCAAGGCTCCATGATACGATTGATGAATCTACTCCTCCAGATAAAAATGTCCCTATTGGTACATCAGAAATTGAACGATTCTCAACACTTTTTTGAACCATATAAAAAGTTTTTTGTTTAGCTTCGTTGAAGGTAATATCTTTATCTATCTCTTCAAATTTATGTGCAATAGTTTGAATTAAGTATGAATTTTTTACACAATTAAATTCAATGAAACAATTATTTTCCAGTTTATAAATATTTTTATAGATTGTAAATGGAGGAGGAATATATGTTAATTGAAAAAATAAATTTAATCCTTCAATTGAAATTACTGGCATTTGAGGAAGGATAGAGATTATAGATTTGAGTTCTGAAGCCCAAATAAAACTTCCGGAACTAGATGTATAATAAAGTGGTTTTTCTCCAAAAAAATCCCTTACAATGAATATTTTTTGTTTACTTTTATCGTATATACTAAAAGCAAAAGCACCATCAAGTAATGAGAAAGAATTTTCTCCAAATTTTTCGTAAAGTTTTAGAACAACTTCTGTATCTGTCTTAGTATAAAAAATTGTATTGTCTTTAAAATACTTCCTTTTCAGTTCTAGGAAATTATAAACTTCCCCATTAAATATAAGCACTATACTTTTATCTGTATTAAAAATTGGTTGATCACCAGTATTGAGATCAATGATAGATAATCTTCTCATACCCATAAAAAGTTTATAATCATGTACTGCATCTTCATATAACCCTTCACTATCTGGTCCTCGATGAATAATTTTCGAATTCATTTTTCGAATTGAGGCGATATCATAAAGATTAGATAATTCTTTTTTTGAAACTATTCCATTAATTCCACACATTGAAATTTCACTTTATAATTTATTATTCAACAAATTTTTATATACAGTTTCATACTTTTGAACCATAATTTCAATATTATATTTTTCTGCTCTTTTTAAACATTTTGAAGATATTTCAGAATAGTATTGTTGATTAGTAATTAAATTTAATATCAGTTCTGCTAATTCTTTATAATCACCAACAGCAAATAATAATCCAGCATCTAAAACAACTTCACTTAAACCAGGTACATTTGTACTAATAACAGGTTTCCCTAATGCCATGCCCTCTACAGCAGCTCTTCCAAAACCTTCCCAATGACTTGACATAACAACTACATTAGCTAAACTTATTATAGCTCCAATATGATCTTGAATGCCTAAAAAAAATACTCTATCAGAAAGCCCCAGTTTCTTAGTATACTGTTCACAAATTATTTTTCTCTCACCATCACCCACAAAAACTACACAAAAATCGTTCGGCAAATAAGATAAAGCTTTAATTAATGTATCCTGATCTTTTTCTTTTCTAAAAGCAGAAATTTGTAGAATTACTTTTAGGTGCCCAATTTTCTCTATAAGGTCTTCTCTTTTCATCATTGATTCATTTACAAGTTTTGATAGATCAACACCATTATTAATGACAATAGTATTAAAATTATTCCCTAAATATTCTCTTAATTTTTCATTTGCTGCATTAGAAATTGTTATAACCAAATCATATTGTTTATAAATAAATTTATCTAATCTTTTAAATAAATAATTATCTCTTCGTCTATTATAAGTTGAATGTTCGGTATACACCAATTTTGTTTTAGACCTTATGATAAATTTTGCGAGTGCCAACCAATAAAGTGTTGGGAACAAATGACCATGCACAATATCATATTTATTTATAATTTTACATATTTTAAAAACTAAAAATGGATTATAAATATTTTTATCTTTCATCAAATATGCAACTTTAATTCCATTATCTCTTAATTCCTTTAAAAAAAAAGTATTAGTGCCATTCAATAATAAGACTTCAATGTCAAGCCCGTTCTTTGCATGTAATAATGTATTACTAGCTATTGATCTTTCAGCTCCACCAATTTCAAGTGAATTGATTACTCTAAGAATTTTCATTTTCTTTATAATTTATTTATTGGTTACTGAAAAGGAAAAATAGATCATCGTTTCTTGGTGAAATTTACATGATAAACTGCCATTATTCCTAAAAAGTATGCAGTATAAGGCATAGCAAATACTGAAGATGATAATTTTAATCCATGTAGGATAAAATATAAAAATGCAAATCCTATATATGTATTTTGTTGCAATTTGGAGAAAATTATTTTAAAAACACTTTTAAATAAACTAAAATAAAATAATAAATATAGGATTGATGCAAAAGCACCTGCATTTTTATAATTTGATTTATTAAGTAATAAAACACCATCGCCAAAAAATGATTTAGGAAATAAAATATTTGATATTTTGTTAGTTGAATACTCTAGTGAACTTGTATTATAGTTTAATTTTAAGAGTGTATAATCCCAAATAGTATCCAATATTTCCATTTGGTACGAATACAGAGAGAATATTAGAAAAATCAAAAAAATAGTAGTCACAATTAGATAGTTTTTGTCAACAAAAAATTTAATTAGTAAAACAACTGTAATTGATAACAAAGCTGTAACTGAAAATGAAAATATTCCTGCAATAGTAAAACAAAGTATAATTATTATCGATTTTGATTTATCGTTGTAATACTGGGCTAATAATAAAAAAAGTGATGGAAAAACTAAATAAGCAAATACATGTGGTTCATGAGTCCACCCTGTCAGAGTCCCAAATATAAAGCCAAGTCTTGAATCAAGGGTTTGGATTGATAACCAACCGGGCATATAGTAAAATGTTGACCCCTCAACGATGTTTGATATTAAAAGATTTGGAAATAAATGATTGATACTATTTGAAAATGGTACAAGAACACCAAAAATTTGTAAAAAAGCAGAAAGAATAACAATAGTTATATTGAATAATGCAAAAATTATATAAAAAGAATTCCCTTTTGTAAAAGCAACAAAATCTAACTTATTAAAAATTTTATATTGTTCAAAAATATTCAGTATATAATATAAAAACACAATAAAATTAAATGAAAAAATAATTGGTGCACCTATATAAACAATATCTAATTTAACAACGCCTGATAAAAATTGAAAAAATAATAGAAGAAAAAATATTTTGAGAGGAACAAACCTAAATAGACTTTTAATAGATTTTGGTTTTCCTTTAAATCTTACAAAAATTAGTAAAATCATTGCTACACCATTCACCAATAACACAAGATTAAAAGGTTCAAAATTATCATATATTACATATGGTAATATCGACATATTCATAGAAATCTGAACAATTATCACAAAAAAATCTATAATGTTAATAATGTATTTGATCATAGTTTTTTAGAATGAGCTAATTAGCAAAACTTTTTCGCTTTTTTTAATTTAATATAATGATCAATATTTCGGTATTTAATAATTTTAGCAGGATTACCGCCAACAATTGCAAAATCCGGAATACTTTTAACTATTACTGAACCAGCAGCAGCTATTACACCTTCACCAATAGTAATATTTCCAGTAACAATAATATTGTTTCCAAACCACACATTGTCTCCAATAACAATCGTTTTAAGAATTAATGTATCATCATACGGTATTGCATCTCCATTATCATAATTATGATTTTGAGTAATAATTGAACATGAATTTCCTGAATGAAAATTATTTCCAAATCTTACAGTACCGCCACCAATTACAGTCATTCCATTGAAGTTACAATTATTACCAAAATAAATATTCCCGCTAAATGTAGATTTATAATTAACAGTAAGGTCTTTGCCACATTCAATTGATTTAAATCTTGCATAACTAGTGTAAATAAATCTTAAGATTTTTCGTAAGATTTTATTATTTTTTTTGAATACATATAAAAATAACTTTAACATTTAAATTCTCAAATTAAAAATTATATACTTGAATTTTATATTCAGATTCTATCTTTTTTTCTTGTTCCACATCGGTTAGTATAGCATTAATATATTCAGCTAAAAATAGACCAACTTTACCCTCATGTGATGTAAAAGCTGAAGCCATAAAATATTGCACAATCTTATTATTTGGATATAATTCGTTTCGATTATGGATATAATTTAGCAATTCACCCATGTTATTAGCTTTTTTAATAAGACCTTTAGATACATACAAATATTGGTCATAAATTGCTTTTTTTGATAATTGAAATTGGATTGTAGCTATTCCTAAAATTACAGCATCTAAATGTATTCCACATATATTACTAATCTGTATTTCTAATTTGCTTAAAAATTGGTTGGAAGGTTCGCTTGAGGAATCAGAATATTCTATCTCTTGCGCCTCAAACCAGTTTCTATTCCAATTTTTCATATTTGGATGAGGACGAATTGCTATCTTATATTCTTTAAGTTTTTTTAAGTTTAAACATAAAGTTTTAACAATTTCAAAATCATCAAATTGATTAATTGAGATACCAATTTTTTTTTCTGACTCCACTAATTGTTTTTTATAAAAATAATCATATCGTGTCCCACCTGTTAATAAAATCTTAGAATTTTTCTTTGATACTTGTCCATATTTATCAAAGCTTTCTTGTCCATCTAATAAAGAATAATCAAATGTTAATTTTGGAAATTTATTCGATACTGATGCATGTTGAATATAAATTGTTCTTACATTTAATTCATTTGCAGCATGAAGTAAACATCTATTTTGTGGACTATGATCATTTGCTAAAACAAGTAATTTTGGTGAATAACTTTTAAGCATTTTAGTAGCAACGATATACTTACCATATGTAAAAAGATATTCAAAAGGATATTTCCTTAATAACTGTCTTTGTTCTGAACTACCAATTATGTATCTAAAAATTATGCTCCAAAAATATGGTAAGGAAAGGTATAAAGATTGCGATATGGGAAAATCATTATCATTTCGAATTGATGTATAAGTAAAACCTTTAATATTATCATAAATTGATTGAAATGATCGCTGGTTATTTGTACTTGCTCCAAAAAATAATACATCAATATTTGCTTTAATCGTTTCTTCTTTTCTAAAAGAAAAAATAAATTTTGTTATAGATTGTAACCTTTCAAATACAACTTTTACAAATGCTATTTCCCTATGGGGAGGATTATCAAATTGCATTTGATAAACAACATTTATATCAAAAATATCTATATGGGAATATTTCATTTGGACTTAATTCGATAAATGAAAGAATAGAACACTTCTTTTATAGGCAGTGGATAAATTTTTTGAGAAAAAAATAATACTAATATAAATTGTAAAAATAAACTTGAGCAAAGAGCATATGCAGCTCCCAAATTCCCCATTTTACTAATTAAAATATAATTTAGAATAACACTTACAACCGCAGTTATACTCGTTAAAATGGATAGCAATTTGGTCCTAAATAAATGTATAAAATAAACAGAACTTATTTTATACATACCATTAAAAGCGGAAGCCATGGCTAATATAAGAACTAATGATATTGCTGAGTGAAATTTTATGTTTGTCATAAATATAATTAAAATCTTTGAGACAAAGTAAGTTAAGAATGCAGTTATAAAAAGAACAAAATTAATAAGCATGTTCATTTTAAATATTTTTTGTTTCAAATCGTTTGTCGCAAGATTCAAATTCTTATAGAACCACGGACTGATTGTTTTTGATATGGCATCTTGAAAAATTCCCATCATTGCAGCAAATGCAGATGCAACAGAATAAATGCCAACTTCAGATTTGCCAAGAATACCATTTATAAAATAGATATTAGACTGAAAAATTATAAAAGTACCAAACCCTTGTAACAACAACGGCAAACATAATTTTAAAATCTCCTTAATTTCATTTGTTTTGTATTTAAAATCAATATAATCCAGTCTTATCATTTTTAATAAACTGAATATGCCAACAAAACATGTAGCAATTGCAATTCCTAAAGCCCTCCCTTGCCAGCCAAAAGATAATGTAACAACAAAAACCAAGCTCAAGCCTAGGTTTAAAAATGTTAATCCTACTTGCCAAAAACCAAAACTTTTAACAAAGTCATTATTCCTAAGCAGAATTAAATTAAAATTATTAATTGCCGAAAAGCCTGCAATGGTTGGTATGATTATTAACCATTCAATAGGTAGCCCAATGAATATCAAATTGGAAAAATTAAATGATACAAATAGCAAAATAGTAGAAATCAACACCATTGAAACCAATATATATATCATATTTCCAATACTGATAGCTAATTCAGCCTTTGAAACTTTAAAAAATAGGCGATCTATGTTAAAACCCATACTTAATCCAATAACAGGAATTATAAATAATAGTGTCGTTTGAAAAAGGGAGACAGCACCGTACTCTGCTGGTGATAGATATGTTGTTAATACAGGTAATAAGAAAAAAGGGATCGCACCATTTAAAGCATTAAAAAAAATATATAGTATTGATTTTTTTATTAAATGATTAGTCCTAATTTTTTTTACAATATTTTTAATTTTATAGAAACTAAAATTAATTTTCATAGATCAAACAATTTATAATCATGTCTCCAATTTAAATATTTGGATAAATAGTAATTGCACTATAAGTGTTTTTTATTGATAAATGTCGATGAATTTCAAATCCAGCTTTGTTTTCATTATTAAGTTTACTATATCGCCCAACATAAACTGAATCGTTATTGATATCCTTATCACTACACCAAATAAAATCATGAGTCCATAATGTTTGGCTGTAAACTAAATAATAACAAAAGAAAACATAACTACATAAAACTGCACTAGGTAAAAAGATACTTGAATTAATTTCTGAAATCGATTTACCTCTCTGATCTACGAATACTTCTTTCTTTACCAAATACCATTCAAGATTGAAACTTTTTTCTACTGAAAAAGCTTCATTTAAATACCAATCTTGATTATAAAAACAAGGTTCTGAATGATTTGGATCCCATCCAAAATGTTCTCTCATCTTTATTAATGTCAAAGGTGTTTTATCTTTATAAAAGGGAACACCTAATATCAAAATGTAATCTTCTTTTTTTCTCTCTAAAAGTTCAATGTTGTATTTTAATTCAGGGGGCTCATTTAAAATAATCTGCGGAAGATATATTCCCATTCTTTTTTCAATTATTTTCAACTCTTTAGGGCCAATGAAATTGATGCCCATAATTTCTTTTACTTGTTTTAAACTTGACTTTCTTTCCATTTTTGATGTTCTATTGCCTCTTGAAATGTTGCTAGATGTCCCATCGATGAATATTTTTTAATACGATCAAACTCAGAATCCAATAAATCGAACCTTCTACCCCATCTTGATTCTTCAAACCATAAAAGGTCACTTGAAGGCGCATTAATTAATTCCAAATTAATTTTGCTTAGAATTACTTGCTTTAAAAATGTTAAAAATGCCCGATATTGATGATAATGTGAAGCAACTATAATAATCCTTTTCCAATTTAATTTTGCGGCCATTTCGACAATATTAATAGCCTGCTCTAATGTATTCATTGATTTTTCTTCATGAATAACATCTTTACTGCCTATTCCGTTTTTTTTTAGTTCTGTTAAAATATAAGAAAATGGAAAGCTGCCATAATCTAAATTATTAATGCCTCCGGAAAATATTAATTTATCTGCCCAATTATCAAGTAATAAATCCGCAGCTTTTTTACATCTATTTACCCCATCACCTTCTAATAAAATTATCGCATCTGATTTTTTAAGTCTATCATTATCTACAATTGCAATAAACTTTTCTCTTAAACTTAATTTCATTTTATAAATCTGTCCAATAAATAGGTGCGTCTTCTTCAATATTCTTAGAAGCAGTTCTTCCAATAACTGAATCTTTATATTTCGGGTAAATTCCAAGCGCGGGTCTTAAAACAGTAAGGTCATCTCTATCAATAATTTTTCCTTTGGGTATAAACTTTGTTGAATATAATCCTCGTCTCTGTACATAAACGGTTTCAGCTTCTTCTTCTACAACTACTTTTCGTGTAGATCCCAAAGCTTCTTCTAATTCTCTAATATAATCCACCATTCTCTTGAATTCATTTACATTCATTGAATGGGGATGATCAGGACCAATATCATAGTTACTTAATGTAAAATGCTTTTCAATTACTTTTGCTCCTAGTGCAATTGAACCTAAAGCAACAACAGGTCCTGGTGAATGATCAGAATATCCTGTCAAAATATTAAAAGCGGTCTGAAACGTTTTTAAGACATTAATGTTAGCACTTTCGATTAGAGATGGATAATTTGTTATACATTGCATAAGAACTAATTGATTATTTCCTGTACTTTCAATAGTTCTTATGGCTTCATCAATTTCTGACATTGTTGCATCCCCAGTTGCAAGAAACATAGGTTTATTTTTCTTGGCTATAAATGTCAGCATTTCTAACCAAGTAATTTCACCTGATCCAATTTTAATAAAAGGTACATTCAGATCTATACAAAGATCAACAGCTTCAAAATCATATGGCGATGTAGAAAAATCAATCCCAAGTTCAATACAATAATCATTTATTTCTTTATGCCATTCTCTTGGGAATTCAGCATCTCTAAACACTTCATGAACAGGCCTACCCCAACTTCCATGTATTCCTTTTAATTTCATTTTAGAAAAACCACCTGCTGAAACAATTTTTTCAGCTTTAAAACTTTGAAATTTTGCACAATCTGCACCACATTCTTTTGCTGCTTTTATGAGTTCTTTTGCTTTTTCAATATTACCATCAAAATTTGCGCCTATTTCAGCAATGATATACGTAGGGTAATCTTCACCAATAATTTTATTTCCAATTTTAATTTGTTTTGGAAAGTAATTTTTCATTTTTTCTCCTTATCTTATTTCAATACAACAAAAATAACTTTAGTTTAATCTTCTAAAACCTGCATGACAAACTGGTGAATCAAGTAATTTATTAATATCTTCTTTTTGATTTTCACAATCCGCAATAATTTTAAATACAATATTTAATTTATTTAGATAACTATCAATAACTTCTTTTGTATGGTTAATACAAACATAAACACTATTTGAAGCTAAATAACCATACTTAAGCATCTCTTGTGTTATGAAAGTTTTATACTTAAGATGGTTTTCACTATTAAATGAAAAACCAATAAGTGAAGGAATGCCTGAAATGTTTATTGAAACGTTATTTTCATCTGCCAAATTTTGCCAACTTTTATGTATGTACTTGCCCATTTCAGTAATATAATTATAAGATTTTGTTTTATTCATCACCTCAATTGTCTTTAAACCTGCAGTAGGGCCTATTCTTTCAGTCCAAAATGTACTACTAATAAATGTTTTTTGAGCAGCTTCCATAATATCTCTTTTACCAATCACAGCAGTAATTGCGTAGCCATTACCTAAGGCTTTACCAAACATCGCCATGTCAGGAAAGACACCATAAACTTTATGGATTCCACCGAGAGTCTGTCTAAAGCCTGAAGTGCATTCATCAAAGATTAAAATTATATTTTTTTCTGTTGCAAGGTCTCTAACCTTATTAAGAAAATTATCTTTAGGCTCGAAATTTCTAACAACTTCCATTTTGATAGTTCCAATATCATTTTGCTTTACAATTTCTTCTAAGCTTCCAAAATTATTATAATCAAATGGAAAAATCGTATTCTTCAATTGTCTTGGAACTCCGTTAGGTTCTAACCCCGGCAGTAAATGCCCATCTAAATTTGCGTCCTCAGCTAAGTTAGCTGATAGATACCAATCATGCCAACCATGGTATCCACAGATTGCCACTTTATCTTTACCAGATGCTGCTCTTGCAATTCGCACAGCAACTGAATTAGCTTCTCCACCTGTTCGACAAAATCTAACCATTTCAGCCCAAGGATGTAATTCAATTAATTTTTCCGCTAAATATACCTCTTCAGGATTATTTAGCGTTGACATATTACCGTTTTTAATAACATTTAATACAGCATTATCTACTTCATTATTACCATATCCTAAAACATTTGTGCCAATTCCCATTATTGAAACATCAGTATATTCTTTACCATCTAAATCCCAAACTTTACAACCCTTTGCTTTTGAAAAATATGATGGCCATAATTCCGGCAAAAACATTTCTGGTCGCTTTGATAACAACATTGTTCCACCTGGGATAATTGTTTTAGCTTTCTTATATAATTCCTGCCCTTTTCCCATATCTAAATCCAAATTAATCTTCATTTAGTGATTTAATATATCCTTCATCTCTTTTAATATGTGAATTTATTTTATTTAATTCTTTATTTTTATTAACAAAAGACAACACTTTTTCCCAACTCATATAAGTATTTTCCTGATATAGAGAATTATATATATTTTCCAACAATAAATAATCCTCATAATTATCTAGAGTCCATCTTAAATTTGAATAATTTATTGGAGAAACAAAGTTAGCAATATTAAATAATTCTGGATGTTTTTTTATATATGGTGTTACATGTTCTAATTCTGAATTTAATTTTGCATTTATGTATGTTGTTCTTAAAGTCTCAATTGAAAATACTTCTGTATCTAAACCATCTGGAAATGTTGGCACTAACGTATTTGAACAGTAGTCAAGTTTGTCTTTTAAATATTTATTAATAATTTCATCAACAATAATTGGATCTATCAAAGGACAATCAGCAGTAATCCTAACAATAGTGGAAGCATTGAATTTAACAGCAGCATTATAATATCTATTCAGTACATTATTAAGATCACCCCTGAAAAAATTTTTATTGTTGTTTTTAGCCCAAATTTCTAATGGGTCATCATTAGATTCTCGACTTGTGGCTAAAACTGATTTAGATATGTATTTTGAATATGATAATTGATTAAATACATGCTCAATTATAGGTTTATTGCAAATTTTCATCATTACTTTATTTGGTAACCTACTTGATGACATTCTTGCTTGTACTATTGCTGTAATCATAGCTTGGATTTTGATAGTTTATTATTAGTTTTAGTAACATGAAAATTTTTATCAACATATTTTATTATCAATTCCCTCATTTCCTCAACAGTTATCCAATCAGTGTTTTCTCCAGAATTATAGCTAAATCCTTCACAGACTGTTTTGGCATTATAATATTCCAAATATTTATCGATTTTAATTCCTGAAGGAAGAATTGCATAATATTTTCCTATATCAATTGTATTATAAGAATCGCTAATTGTTATCATTTCCTCATGTAATTTTTCTCCCGGTCTTATTCCAATGTAATTAAGTTTCGCATTTGGGGCAATAGCTTTTGCAACTGTTTCAATTTTATATGAAGGAATCTTAGGCACAAATAATTCATTCCCAATAGCATTTTTAATTGCCCACAAAACCATTTCAACTCCATCCTCAAGAGAAATATTAAATCTCGTCATTTCTTTATGAGTTATAGGGATAATCCCTTCTTTGGCTTTTTCCATAAAGTAAGGAATAACTGACCCCCTTGAGCCCATAACATTGCCGTATCTAACGACAGAGAACCGTAGATCTCTTTTACCTTTCATGTTATTTGCAGCAATAAATAGTTTATCAGAAACTAATTTTGTAGCACCATAAAGATTTATTGGCGCAGCAGCTTTATCTGTTGATAATGCAACAACAACCTTCACATTTGTTGACATTGCTGCATCTATTACATTTTGGGCTCCACCAATATTTGTTTTAATAAACTCATCGGGATTATATTCCGCAGCTGGAACCTGTTTTAATGCTGCCGCATGAATGATTACATCAATTCCTTCACAAGCTCGTTTAAACCTTGAATTATCTCTAACATCACCAATAAAATATCTCATTTGTGGATATTTCTCTTCAGAAAATATTTGAGCCATTTCAAATTGTTTTAACTCATCACGTGAATAGATTACTAATCTTTCAACTTCAGGATATTTTGAAAGGATAATTTCAGTAAATTTTTTACCGAAAGATCCAGTGCCGCCAGTTATAAGAATTGATTTGTTATTTAACATAATTAAATCCTTTTTTGCATTATTAGCTAATATTTTATTAACTGCTCAATTATAATTTAAGCCAATATTTAATTAAGTACTAAATTAAGGATAAAAATTAATTATTATTTTTAATTCTTATAATACCATTCACAAACAAGCTCAAAGCCTTTTTGTGCATTAAATTTAGGATTATAATTAAGCACATTTTTTGCTTTTTCACCTGGTGCAAGTGAATGCGGAACATCACCTTGCCTATTTGGTCCGTAATTCGGTTCAATATTTAAAATGTCCTTATCAAATTTACCAAGATTAGTTCTAATAATTTTAAGTAGTTCATTTAAAGTTGTGTTTTCACCATAGGCAACATTAAAAACTTCAAAAATTACTTCACTATTATATTCACCAAAATATTTTTTTCAAACCTAAAAAATAATTTTCTTTTGTTGTTAAACAAGCTCTTTCATTTGCATGTATTACATTATCAATGTATGTAAAATCTCTGCTGAATGTACCATCACCATTTATAATTGGGCTTTGCAAATTTATTAAGTTTTTTACAAACAAAGGAATTACCGCGGCATAAGCACCGTTTGTGTCTTGTCTTCTGCCAAACACATTAAAATATCTTAATCCAATTGTTTCCATTCCATAAAGCTCACTGAAAACTTTTGCAAAATATACATTTACTACTTTTGTAATTGCGTAAGGACTTAAAGGTCTGCCTATTTTTTCTTCAATTTTTGGTAATTCTTTTGAATCACCATAAGTTGAGGAACTTGCCGCATAAATAAATCTTCTTACACCTTCGTCACGCGAAGCTATTAACATATTTAAGAAGCCGTCAATATTTACTGAGTTTGTTGTTGCCGGGTCCTTAATTGATCTTGGAACACTGCCCAAAGCAGCTTGGTGAAGAACGTACTCACAATCTCTCACAGCGTTTCTACATGTTTCTAGATCTCTTATATCACCTTCAATAAACTGGAAATTGGGATGGTCAAAAAAAGGAGCAATATTTTTTTTGTGCCCTGTACTTAAATTATCTAAACAAATAACTTCGTTGTTATTTCCTAAAAAATACTCAACCAAATTAGAACCAATAAAACCAGCACCGCCCGTTATTAAAATTTTGCTGTTTTCTACTTTTTCTTTCATAAAAATTCATATTAACGCAGACTGAAGTCTGCGGCAACGTTGTCTGCAATTACGTTTTTTAAATATCTAAATGTTTCTCTTGTAGAAGAAGCCCAAAAATGTCTTTTTTGTATTTCAGTATAATTTTGATCATTTTTTTGACTAATCAAATTTATTAATTTTTGCTTAAAATCTAACTCAATATTTTCATAGCTAATACAAGTAGATTTTGGCTTAAAATCTTCAATAATTTCATCAAAAGAACCAAGTTTTTGATGGAGAATAGGAATTTGATTTACTAACGCTTCTTTTAACGGTAACCCAAAAGATTCACAAAGTGATGGAGCAATAAAAACATCTGCTTCATTAAAATGATTTGGCAAATCTTCATATTTTTCATCGGTTATTATTTTTATAAAATCATTATTTGAATCAACTAGTTTTATTGTTTTTAATAACTCATCAGTTCCAAACTTTGCTTTAGTACCAACAATTTTTAATTCGATGTTGTAATTTTCTTTTCTTAATTCGCCAATTATTTTAACAAGCGGAATTAAATTTTTATGCAAAGCATGGCTTGAATCAACTAACAAATTAATTTTATCTTTTTCTTTTTTCTGTAATCTTATATCTGTTATCTTAAATCGTTCATTTACACCATGATGAATTACTTTAGAATTATTAATTTCTTTACCAACTGCTTTTTCAATTTGCTTTTTAATACTATTTGAAACAAAAATAATTGATGAAGCTTTTTGAAAAGTATAAATCATTAATATTCTTTTAACTAAAATAACCCAATATTGTGTAGTGTATTTATACAGATTTTGTGCATTTTTATCAAAAGGCAGCATACTTTGTGCAAAAGCTATAAAAGGATTAAAATTACCTAAATATATTCCCCCCGGGATAAATAAAATTGAACAATTATTTTCTTTAGCTTCTTTTTCTAGAATAAATTTTTGCCAAATTAATGAGCTGATTGAATTTCTGTTGTTTAAAATTTTGTATTCAATAAATTTTTTTTGTGGTAAATATTTAAATGTTTCAGTATTAAGCCATACTATAATTCTTTCAAAATTATCAATTAAGGGGTCTGCATTTGTCAACAGTTCCATTAGATGAATTAACGAACCACCATTACCGCGTATATTGTGTGCATCTATGCCTAGTATCATAAAAACAGTAATTAGTAATAAGTAAAAAACAGTGACCAGTAAAGAGTGACTAGTGATCAGTTGTGAGTAATGAGTAAAAATAATTATTATTCAATTCAGTATATGGAAGATAAGAAGATCGGAAAATAATGAAGATTGGTTAACTAGAAACAAAATTTATCTGCATTTATTTCCATGGAATTCAGCAATTTAATAATACTTTCATATTCCGCATCTAAACGATTAAAATCTTCCAATATAATGTATTTGCAAGCTAGCGCAAATTCAAACCAAGTTTGAGTTTCGGAAGCTTCCTGCATTGAATCCGTCAATTTATTAACAAATACAGCTTTGTATTTTCTTTTACGCCATCCCTCAGCTTTACCCCGTCAAATAAGATTTGAGCCTATTTTTAATAAACATTTTGCCATAATGCGTTTTTAGATATTTCTCACGATGTAGTGCGTCTTCTTGGCTCAGACATGCTTCATAATAAACCAATTTTAATGGTCTTCTATGGACTGTTGATTTAACTAAACCTTTATTGTGCTGCTCAAATCTTAAATCAATATTTTGCGTATAACCAGTATACATTTTACAATCTTTTTCACTTTTCAATACATATGTAAAATAGAATTCACTCATAAAATATTGATTTATTTGACTGGGCTAATATTCGAACATACTGATCTAGTTGATCTTCTAATTTGATCAACTATAGAATATCTTTCTTCAACTGGAAATTCTTTTGTAATTTCAAAAATTTCCATTGCCGCTTTGAAAGCCATTTTATAAACTTCCAAATCTCTAAAATGTTTTATAGTCTTTTTCCTTTCAACCACTTCGTTTCCAATCTTCACAGCTTCTAAACTTCCACTCTGATTTACAACTTTCAAATCTTTATGATTATTCATCTACATTTGCTCTTCACTATTCACTCTTCACTATTTACTGTTCACTTTTTTTTTCAAAACACTTTACTTATCGCTGTTTTTTTAAACAATCGCGTTCAGCAAAACACTATGAATTTTAATCTTCTAAATCAGTAGTAATTTTCATTATTGTTTCTTTCATCAATGGCAACCTATTCTTGATTACATTGAAAACAACTTCAGCATCGATATCAAAATAATGATGAGTTATTATATCTCTCATACCTTTTGCACTTTTCCAATCAACTTCACTATAATTAATCAATAAATTATTCTGTGTTATTTTATCAATTTGTTTAAGAGCTTCTCCCAAATTAATTAACTGCATACAAACACTATCTAATTTTTCTAGTCCACTATTACTTTTAACAAACTCCTCAAAATTAGAAACAGACGAACTTCTAATATTGATCTGTTCAATTGACCATAAAATATTATTCAAAATCTCTTTAATAAGTTCAATATCATACATAAATTGCATCTCTCAGTATTCTTCTTTTTAATCCTTCATTCATTCTCTCTCTATATCTAACTATATCAACCTTTTTTTGTAACAAATCCTGTAAATAATTTTTAATTGAGACTAATAAAAAAAGATCGGGATTCTTAATTTCAATAACTATATCAATATCGCTATTTTCATACTGTTCGTTTCGAGCATAACTGCCGAATAATCCAATCCTATTTACGCCATAATTTGCAGATAATTCTTTTTTATGCTGGTCAATAATTTCTAAAATTTGTTTTTTATCCATTTGATTTATTACCACTAAAATTATATAAAATTGTTCCTGTAAAGATAAAATAAAACGGTAAAACTGCTGATCCTATTCCAATCCACCAAGATTCTATTTGTGCATAAATATTTGAAGAAAGTAAGAAGGCAAAAATAAAAATCAAATAAAAATTGTGTAATGAGTGATCAGTAATGAGTGACGAGTGACGAGTAATAAGTGACGCATTACTCTTTACTGATTTCTGATTACTGGATGCACTATTCTTGATTCTAGCTCCTGACTCCTTTCTCCTTAACCATAAAAGCTTAAATGGATACAATATCACTAGGCTAAATAATCCCAATCCCACTATTCCGGTTTCTTCTATTATTGCAAGTATGCTTACCGTTTTCTCTCTTCTGTAAATTTCGCCTTCTGATGTTTTATCATAATAACCTAAAAGAGGATTGTTGTATCTCTCGTCACTTATGCCATAACCTAAACCAAATAAACCGCCATTTAATGCTGAATACCATGAATCACTTATTGTCTGAAATCTTCGTTCGCCAAAACTATTTTCATGCTTCACCAATGTAATTTGGTCTTTATTAAATAAATTTGATGCTATTACAATAGTAAGAGTTACTATAACTAAAAATATAAAACTTAAATAGAGAGTTTTAACGTAACTAAAGTTAAAGATGAAATATATAACCCAAACAATAAATAGAGAAATGATTGCAGCTCGTGAGACACTAAGCGAGATAAGAATTAAATTAAATATTATGAGAATAGATATTAAAATGTTTTTATTTGGTTTTGAATCTTTTGTATTAAAAAATAAAATTAAAGGTGACGCCGTAAGAAAAATATATTGTCCAAGTTTGTTTTGGTGGTTTGTAAATCCCATAAAACCAAGCCCATGTCCACCAGACCAAGCATTTTCCGGTACATTAAAAATAAGAGAAACAAGGGTTACAAAAACAATCAAAATATTTAGTATCAGAATTGAATTTAGGAAATAATTAATATTTTGTTTTGCAATATATGCTCCAATAAATAGCGAACCAGCAGCATTAATTAAAAAGAATACAGATCTTTGCAGAGTAAAAATTGGATATTGAGACCAAATAGCAGTTATTGCTGACCAAATTGAAAATATTAAAATAAATAAAAATTGTATTCTTAATTTTTTAAGATCGGCAATTATTTTAATTCCGAAAATAAAGTACATTATCAGTAAAACCGGAGCAATGTAGTAAAATTTACTTACTGTAGAAATGCCACGTGAAAAAAATGACAATAATAATAAGAAAAAGAAAACAATTGCATATTTACTTTCGCAAAGGAATTTATTTATCCGGCTATAAATATTAGTCATAATATAAATTTACGCGATACTTCTTTTTACAACATTTATCTTAATACTTAAAAGTATAAACAAATAGAAAGTACACACTCCTATTAACAAAATAAAATCTTGTGAATTTTTTATTCCAAATAAGTAGAAAAGAATTATACAAAATAAAATAAAAATGAGCGGATAGATTTTTGCAATTTTATATTGTGCAACATTATTGATATATTTAAAAAGAATTCCATTTAAGGGATATTGAACAATTGTATAAAAAGTATAAATTATTAAGAATATTATTAAAATCTTTTTCAGCAAAATCAAATCAATTGAATTCGGCAATAAACTTGGTAAAAATTGTACAAAACTATAAGCTGAAATTCCATAAACTAATACTATTATAAACAGAAGAACGATAGAATTTTTAATTGTATTGCGTTTATTTGTATTTCCAGCAGTATATATTGAATGTTCAATCATGTTTCCTAAGTAAAGCATTGGCGCTGTAATTCCCCATGCAAAAGTATAAGCATTGGCAACATCAACATTCATATAGTGATTTACAATGTATTTATCGGCAATAAAAGCAAAACCTAAAGCTGCATTAACAATAAAGCCCGCGATTCCTAATTTATAGAATTCCGAAAGCTTGCCCTCCCCTCCAGAATCATTAAAATTGTAAGCATAGACAAAGAGCATCCATAAAATTCCGGTAAATGGAAAAATTAGAAAGATTTCCAAACGTATAGTAAGAAGAATAAATACTGCTGCTAATAATATTAAACCATAAAATAATTTGAAAAAGAAATATCTTTTATAATTCCCTTCAAAAAGTGTTTTAATTAAAAAAATATTAGCAATTATGTAAAAGAACGAATAAATAAATATGGCGAAATAATTTAAGTAACTATATTTTTCATCTCCAAACAAATTTAATGCCGCTACCATAAGCAGAGTATTAAATAACACGGCTATAAATAATTTTTTATGCTGGATTTTTATTCTATTTATTGCAAATTCAAAACCAAGTTTACCAAAAAGAACAACAATTGCAGCTGAATAGTAAATTTTATTAAAATCGTTATATTGTTCACTTGTCGTTATATAAGGTATGAACAGAAATACAATTTTACTTATGAAAAATGCACCTCCAATAAAAATTAGTTTATTAGTCTTTCGATAAGCATTCTTGGTAATTTCTTGAATTGTCAAATTTTGATAGTAGTAATTAGTAAATAGTGAACAGAAAAAAAGAATTAGGAAACAATAATTAAGAATTAATAATTAAAAAAAATAAAAGAGATAAATAGTCAGTAGTCAGTCCCTCAGCTGACGGATAACTTTTTATAATTCATACTTTTTAATTCATAATTCTCTCGACCAAAAAGGTTTGTCTCTGTTTTATCCATTTGAATTTTGTTTATTGGGTTTAATTTGTTTTTTGCTGCTTAAGTTTTTAGTGGTTCTCTTTTATTTAATTCTTCCTTTCTTTACACATTACAATAGTTTTTGATGATTAACAGAAATTTATTAAAATCATCCAATCTATGGTTAACGATTTCGTTAATAACATCAAGCTCAAGAGATAAATATTCATGGCTTAATCGGTTCCTAAATCCTATCATTTTATTTAATAAAATTCTTTCATCTTCAGATATTATTTTTTTTGTTTCCAGTATATCACCAATATCTGTATAATAATCCCAGGTACTATTGAAATCAGCAGACACTATATGAGCTAACATATCAAGCAGGTTTTGAATTACTAAGTATAAACCTCTTTCTAAAATCCACAATAGATCTTTATCTGCCTTAATTTCTTCCAAGGAAACATGTTTATGCTTTCTGAGATTTTCTAAATCTGAGATATAACTTTGCAAATGTTTTTCAATTATTTCTTGATCAGGCATTAGCTATTCTTCTTTTTAAGTATCTTCTTTTAATTCTTCTAATATTTTCTGAATCGATATAAAGTTTGCGAATATAATTTTCGTAATATATTCGTTTTGTTTCATCTTTAGAAAAAAGACATATTCCATTGTTTACAATTCTCTGTTGAATTGTGATTTCTGCATTATTCATCACAACAAAATCAATACCCTTCTTGGTTAGTATGGTAAGGTTACTTATAAATTCACTTTCGTAACCGTAAGGAAATTTCTTAAAATCATTTTTATCGAAATTATCAACCAGATATACAGCAACATCAATATCATGATAGAGTTCTTTATTAACAAATGATCCAAAAATATAGGCGATTACAACTTCATCTCTATTTTTGAGATACTCAGTAATCTTATTTTCAATTTGTTTTTTATCTAATACCATAAATTATTCTTTTAAATTTGATACTATAACTAATGCAAATTATTGAAAGTTTCAAATAAATAACTTTATTCATATTCAAAAACTTTTGGTTTAATAATGTAAAAAGCTTGTATTTCAGTTATCAGGTTTCAGCGAACAGCGTTCATTTAAAGAGTTAGCAAATGCAAAAAGAATTTTGGAAATCTTCTCTGTGTAGTTTTCAGTTGTTTAGGGCATCTCTAAAATCTCAAAATAACAAGCGTTAATTAACAAATAATTCCAAACTTGTTCACCGTTAGGTTTGTTTTAAAAACAAATTCAAAATAACATCAGTTTGGCTCTGTTTTATCCATTTGAATTTTATTTATTGGGTTTAATTTGTTTTTTGCTGTTTGTGTTTTTTATATGCCGCTTGTACCAAATTTTTAATTATCAATCTATGTTTTATACTTTTATTTTGGCTATTTGTCAATGTTTTTAATTCTGACTTCTGCCTAGTTAATAATTAACCCTATTTTTCTGACAGCTTCGCCAATTGAGTTACATTAAAAAGTATGTCTCATTAAATTTATTAATTACTTATTAATAGTCCAAATATATTATTATTTGTATTTTGATACAATTATTTAAACTAAAAATTTTAATAAAAATGTTAAGTTATTAAAAGGAAAGGAGTTAGATTAGAAAAAAGTGAAAAGTAAAAAGTGAAAAGTGAAAACGTTTAGAAGTTGAGACGTGGAAAGGAAGGAAAGGTGAAACTAAAAAAAGTAAAAAGTGAAAGGTGAAAAGTGAAAGCATAAAGAAATTGAAAATCAGTAGTCAAAAATAAGGGAAAAGGGAAAAGGCAAAAGAGAAAAGCGAAACAAACAAAGTAATTATCTATTCTATATTGATTCAAAATTTCGGCATACTTCGAAAACTCAGCAACTGAATAACAACCGAATCACAACTGAATAACAACCGAATCACAACTGAATAACAACCGAATGACAACTGAATAACAACCGAATCACAACTGAATAACCACCGAATGACAATTGAACAACCACCGAATGACAATTGAACAACCACCGAATAACAATTGAATAACAACTGATTGACTATTGAACCCCCACCGAATTTCTCCTTCCCATCTTCACGATTTAACGTCTTTACGTCTCAACGTTTCATCGTCTTCACGCCTTTTCCCACAAAATTGTAAGTACCGAATTATAGTTGGGCATTGGAATATTCTGCTCCATTAAAAAGAAATCTTTTTTAAAATAATAATCATATTTGAACCATGCATCGGCTAATATCACCTCTTCTTTATCCGGCAAATTGTTTCCCTTATAAAATTCGCTAGCGTATGATAAGTTGTTAACCTGTATTCCGCCCTTGATGAACTTAAACGGAAAATAAGAATTTATTCTGCTCCATTTTATTATCCCGTCTTTGCTGAATACAATTGCAGTTGGAGTTTTTCCTAATTCCGCATATCTCATAGCGGCGGAACTTAATGAAGTTTTAAAATATTCTGCAATATTGCTTAACAAATCCGAACTTAATTTTTTACCTTTTGTAAATTCAATAAACCATGGCTCGTGCATAATCAATTCCGATGCAAATACATTTGCTGAATATTCAAAATCAATTTCCGCCTTTACATTTATTAAATTCAATGTATTGCAGTTTATATTGCCTTTAATATTCCTTTGGTTAAGGAAATGACCTAACTCATGCGCAATTACAAAATTTTCATGCCCTTCATCGGCAAAATTATTACCGATTGTTATTATTGCATCTTCATTATCAAATACAATATTGGCAAGCGAATTTTTTAATTCCTTTCTTTCCAAAAGTATCCGCTCGCCGCTAAGAATGTTAAGTAAATTCAGTTCCTCCGGTTTTTCTATGCAGTATTCACTAATAAGTTTTCTTGCATTTGCTTTAGCTATTACTTCCATTTGACTTATGTTTTTTTAGATATTTTATTATTTCAAGTTTTGACTGCTGATCAAGTAAACTTTCCAAATCTGCATCTTGATTATTATGCTGTTTATTAAATTGAAATTGTATTTTACTTCTTATTCCATCATCAAAATCTTGCAGAAATTCACCTTTCAAAATTTTATTTAATACTTCCTTCAGATTTGATAAATAGATTTTCCCTTCCTTGATTTTATTTTCTGCTTCAAGCTTTTTTACAAATTTTAATGCTTCGGTTTTAAGTTTAACCGGATCCTTACCTATATCAAACAAATAGGTATTTACCTCCTCTTCATTCATCTCTTCATCATCAAGATAAAATTCGAGTAAATCTCCCTTTTTAGAGACCATGGCTCTGCCCTTTATTTTTCTTATTCTTTTTCTGCTATTGTAAATGTTTAAGTTTACGTTTTATTCGTTTTAGAATATTAGTTACTTCAATTACTGTTAGTCCAAGATTCTCCGCAAGCTCGCTTCTTTTTACTGTAATCTGCATTTCAAGAAATACGATTGATGCTTCTTCGTCATCTTTTAGTATTATTATAGCTTTGTTGATGAAATCTTCTATTTCTGTATCTGTAAAAGGTTCTTTATAGCATTCTCCTGTATAATTATCTAATATGTTTTCGTCATAATCCTCCTCTTCATTTATTGTATAATTTGAAATTATATACTCTTTTTTCTTTTTACAATAATTGGAAACTTCACTTTTTGCAGTTTCTTTTATAAAAGCATTTATATTAATATCCGGTTTATATTTTCTGATTCCACAGGCTGTCTTGGTAATAATCTCATTAATTAACTCTACCGGATCAAGTTGATTTTTCATTCCCTTTAAATTGAGTAATTTATCCGCATAAACAACCCACTGATTATAATTACCGTTTTCGATATTTTTCTTAATTTCTTCTAAAAATTCATCCATTCTTATTCTCCGATAAGTCATTAATAGACCGGTTCATAATTATTAATACTCCCATACCAAAATAAATTGACAAAAACTTATACATATAATTTAAAAAATATAAATGGATTAATCATTCAAATTAAGAGTAATTAATCTTATACGCTTACAATTTATGGTATTTATATGATTTTTACACTAATTGTTTTATTTGGGGAAAGAAAAATTCAGCAAAGAAGTTATAGTATTTGTATACTCATTTCATATCGGTTTCATATGCATTTAGTACTTATTTCATATGTGTTTCATACTGTTTTTATACTTCATTCGGCCTTCACACATACTATATGTCCAATACACAGCCGTTTCATCGGTCGGGCGCCTCCTAATAAAATTGGAGACGTAAAATTTTACGTCTCTACAGTAAATAAAACATGAATTAAAATTTAATGTACATTAAATAAAGAATTGGAGTCGCATTGAGCTTGCTTAAAAGTAATGAATTTATAATAACAGTCCGCATAAAACATTGATTTTTTAGGGTTTTCGCAGATTTGAAATTTAAATAATTTCTATTGAGCCGGTTAAGCAGCTCTATAAATAAATAATTTAAGGAAAATTTATCATGGCAAAGATTAAAGAAAAAGTAATCGGAAAAATAAGCGGTACAATGGGTGATTTTGTAGGAAGGATAAGAAACGGAAATAATTACTTATCGATGCGCCCATCTAATGTAAGAGTAAATAATGATCCTTCTTCAATTGAAAGAAGAGAGAAATTCAGAATGGCTTGCAAATTAGCAAAGGAAATAGTTGGAATTGATGATTTGAGAAGTATATGGAATGCAAAAAAGGGTTCTTCACTTTCTGCGTATAATTATGCAGTACAAAAGAATTATCCTTTTGTTCAGTCAAACCAATTATCTCAGATTGTTATGCTTGCTCCGGAATTCGGATTTCCGATTTCGGCGGAAACATTGACAATAAATAACTCCAGTATTAATGTTGTAATTTCTGCTTTGGGTAATGCAGCAGATTTTAATTTTGAAGTTGAATCGAAAATAGTTTTATACGGATTCTTATTTTTATCTGCACCAACTAGTAATTTGGTTGAAGATTATTTTTTAATTAAAATATTATTTGGTGAGCATGGACTTGTAACTGATGAAGCAATTAATTTTACTTATTCTTTGAACGGTACTCAATCTGCTTTAGCTGCCAACTACAATTCAAAGAAACTTTACTTAATTGCAGTTACAAAATCAGATGATAATCAGATTGGTCACTTTTCAAATACTATTTCCGGCGGGTAGCTTTAAATAGACAATCCCGTTAGTTTTAGCGGGATTGTTGTTAAAGGATTTTGCAGTTTTGTTCGGCGATGCCTAACGGCAGTTAAAAATGACAGACCCTTTATTATTTATTTTTTAGGCTTTGTATATTTTTTAAATCGATAATTCTTAGTTCATAATTTTTTCTTGAGCATTCTGGCTTCTATTTTTTTGAGATTCTTACGTTGGTAAAAAACACCTCCTCAGAATGACAGTCCTTTTAGGTTTTGTCTCCTTCTTTAGTTTCTGAACAAAAACTTACTGATTTTCATCAGCACAGGTTTCAGAATGACAAGTACTTTTTGTTTTTCAATTTTGCGTTCTTGTAATTTTGTAATCTTGTAATTTTGTAACCCGCCTAAAAGTACTTTAAATTATACCAAACCACTTAAAAATTTACTTGCTGAAATTATTCTTGTTCCATTTTTAATTATATCAACATTTTCTTTTTTAATAACTTGGTAAATAAATGGAATATTTAAATTTTCCTTGAAGTAATTAATATTAGGAGATAATTCAGTTTCGCTTAATTTTACTTCAACTGCAAACCATGGTTTATTATCAACCGTCACTAAAAAATCAACCTCTTTTTTATCAACATTTTTTAAATAATTTAAGCTACACTTATATCCTTCATATTCATTTAAATAATTAGTGAATTTTAATAAATGTGAAGCCACTAAATTTTCGAATTTTGCTCCCTCATTTTCTACTTCTGACCAATCCACTAAATAAAGTTTTGGTTCTTTTTTAATTGATCTGATTGCTTTTGAATTAAATGGAAAAATCCTAAAATGATAATAAAACGATTCTAAAATATTTAACCAACTCGTTGCAGCTCTATGACTAATTTCAAGATCGCCTCTAATTGCATTTATGGATAGCGGACTGGCAACTTTTGAAGGTAAAATATCTCCAAGAAGTTTCATATTAGTTAAGTCACGAATATTTTCGATATCGCGAATATCTTCTCTAAATAGCCTTTCTAACTTTTCATTATGCCATCTTCGCAGTGTTCTTTCATTTTGTTTCATCAAAGGTTCCGGGAATCCGCCGAATTTGTAGAGAAGATTCAATGCTTCACCATGTGATGGACTATCAAATTCTAATTCATTAAAAGGTATGAATTTATTTTGTATTATTTCAAATTCAGCAACAGAAAAAGGGTGCAATGTATAATAGTGATATCTGCCTTGAAGCGAATCCCCGCCTTTCCTATATATATTTAATCTGGCGCTGCCGGTAACAATTATATCATATTTTTCTTTATTTGTATCATAAATACCTTTAATTAGGTTTTTCCATTTTGAATATTTGTGTATTTCATCAAAAATTAATAAACTTTTTTCTCCTGGTAATTCGAAAGAAGTAATTTTTTTTCTATCCGGTTGATAATCCCAATTAAAGTATGTTGAATTATTAAATTTATCGGCTACGAGTTCTTTAGAAATAGTGGTTTTTCCAACTTGCCTTGCACCTCCAATGAATACCATTTTTTCTTTTAAATCAGATATTATTTGGGAAGTAAGGTATCTTTGCATTTGCATAAATGCCCTCTAATACTTTAGAAGTAAGATAATAATATTTTTGCCTCTAAGCAAAAATAATAGCGTTAATTTTTGCCTTAAAGCATAATCGCAAGTAAGTAAATTCTTTACATTTAACGATATGTTTTATAAACTAGATTATTTGGGTAATGCTTTTAATCTCTAAGTTGCCCATGAATTTTTTTATGGATTTAACTTCACGTTCAAATTGTGATTTGTTATTCTAGATTCTGAATTCTGGCTTCTGTCTTCCGTTTGTTCTTTGGCATTTCGGTACACTTCGTTACTCAATGCCCAAGCCTTATTTTACTTTTTCACTTTCCACGTTTTAACGTCTTCACGTCTCTACGGAAATGGATTTGTGCATTTTTTGAATTTTGATATTTACTATTTGGAATTTGTTTCTATGCATCCGGCATCCCGTCTCCAGTTCTTCTAAATTCGGTCTGCTGGTTTCTGATCCGTTAGCTTATACACTGGATTTTTGGTTCAAAATATTTCTTTTCGAATTTTAATTTTTAACGAATTAGGAATTTCATCTTTTACAAAAGCAACAATATAACCACCTCCGCCGGCACCGCTTAATTTCCAGCCATACGCTTTATCTTTAATTTTTTCAATTCCTTCCAAAACTTCCGGAATAATCATATTAGGAAACATTTTAATTTGGGCATTAAAAGACTCAGTGAAAGCTTTCCCAAAAATTTCGGTATTCATATCAAGTGCTGCAATCCATAATTTATCAGCGGCAACAGAAAGAGCTTTAGCATTCTCAAAATTTATATCCGTATTTTCAAAAACATTAAAGTTTTGTTCACGGGGCTTTAAGCTGATTAATCTTATATGTTCTTCAAGCCAACTCAATATTTCTATATTTTGTTCGGAAGTGATTTTATGCGGCCAATAATCATTTGACTTATATTCCAATTTATTCAACCCGGGAATTACAATTCCAATTGCATCTTGCGAACCGCTAATGTATTGCTCACCAGGCGGGTTTTCATAACAGAAAAGTATTTTTGCTAATTGTTCTTTATTCCCCTTTGGAATTTCGTATTCCCATAAATCAACTGCTCTGTTGCGTGTACTTGTAGCCATTCCGCTTCTATGATTAAATTCATATTCCGGTTCAATTGAAATTGTGATAACCGAACCCGGATAGAATTTTGATACAAATGGTTGATCCAGCCAGCCGCCGGCTAAATCAATACGATAAGGAATATTGCATACTTTTCTGATTGATGTTGTAGAACGAACAGGTAAATTTTGATGCGGAATTCTTTTACTTACAATATATTCAAATCCGTGCTTTCTGCAAAAATTTTCTTTCTCAATAGAATGCCCGTCTTCATTAACAAATAAAATATCCGGATTGAGTTGCAAAATATCTGTATCAAAATCAATTATACCCTCACCGTTGTTTATCCAAGCATCTGTTACAACTTTAAGTGACTTTACCATATAAAGTCTTTCATTCTCGTTGTATATTGTTTTTCTTCCCTTAAGATTGTAAATGGTTTTATCCGATCCAATACCCACATAAAGATCGCCGTACTTAGCTGCTTCTTCAAAAAAAGCAACGTGTCCGCTGTGCAAAGTATCAAAACATCCGGAAACAAAAACTTTCTTTTTCATATTAGTTTATTTAATTATTGCTTGATAGTTTATTTTTTCCCTAAAGTTGATCCGTTAGTTAACTAATTGAGGCTCACTTTTGATTATAAATTCTGATTTATCTGAATTATTAATTATGAATTATTAATTCCTATTTCTTAATTCTGATTTTATAATTCAATATTATTCAATTTCCTTAACAATATTATTTTCCAATTTGTAACTTTTACCGGATTTTTTACAATGTGCAATTCCATTTTGATCAAATTTTAATTTCTTCCCTGCTTCGCTGTACCAGCCGACAATTCTTGCCGGATTACCAACGACTAAAGCAAAATCCGGGACATCTTTCGTCACCACAGAACCTGCGCCTACGAAAGCAAATCTCCCGATTGTATGTCCGCATACTATTGTTGAATTTGCACCTAATGAAGCTCCTTCTTTTACCAAAGTTTTGATGTAATATTCTGCACCAACTTGAGGATATTTACTTCTCGGATCTATAATATTTGTGAAAACCATTGATGGCCCGCAGAAAACATAATCTTCTAAAGTTACTCCTTCATATACCGAAACATTATTTTGGATTTTTACAAAATTACCAATCACTACATTATTCGCAATATTTACATTTTGACCGAGCACGCATTTCTTGCCAATTTTAGCACCGCTCTGAACATGAGAAAAATGCCAGATTTTTGTCCCTTCGCCAATTTCCACATTATCATCAACAACTGCATACTTATCTACGTAAAATAATTTATTTGCGTCCATGAAAACCTTAAAAAATAATTATGAATTATGAATTATAAATTAAAAATTATGAATTAAAAAAAGCAAAAAGAAATAGATATTTACGAATAATGCTTACCCGATAAATTATGAATTATGAAGTAATATAAAATTATAAAAACAATAGAAGCCATGAATTGCGATTTTATAAATTTTGTTTTGAACTTTTAATTATTGAAGTTAAAATTCTGTTTAATTCATCAACATCAATTAGAATTTGATTGAAATCAATTCTTGTCAGCCTACTTTCTTCTAATAATTTTAACCAATATTGGGTTTCTCTCGCTTCTTTTAATGATATAGAAAGTTTATTTATGAAATCTTTTTTTGAGACTGCTGAAATGGATTCATTTACATTTGCACCAATGCTTGTTCCAGATCTGAGTAATTGTTTCGATAGAATAAACTCTTTTTCATTTGTCAATAATTTGTATTACTGAATTATTTTAATTGCAAAAGCAAATGACTTTTGTTCTCTGAGATTATCCTTTTTCAATCTTTTTTTTCTTAATTTATTTTATTAATTCATCAATCCTAATTCATAATTATTAATTTCTTTATATCTTTCTTAATTTCTCATGCAACAACAACTCTCAAATATTGACTTTTCACCTTTGACTTTTAACTTTTCACTTTCTTAACATCGGATGCGGATTTTCTTGATTCTCTTCAATCTTCGCATTTCTTATCTGATGTACTATTTCGATTGATTGTCTTGCATCATTTAATCCAAATCCATTTCCATTTAGAATTGATTGATAAACCTTTGTGTGTAAATCGGTAAATCCATCGCTGAAATGAAATTCTTCTCCGTCAATTGTTAAAGATCTGAAAGTAGTTTTATTTTCATTTCTAACTTTTTCCGGTAAGTCTGAATTATCAAGAGATAAAAACCAGCTTACATTTGCTTTTTCAAATTCCAAAAAACCGCTTACTTTTCTCTGTTCATTTAAGTAAACTTTATTTGCCTGCAATTTACCGAATATCCAGCCGAGCATATCAAAAAAGTGAACCCCGATATTTGTTGCAACTCCACCGGACTTTTCTTTAACACCTTTCCATGAAAAATCATACCAAGGTCCGCGGAAAGTAATATATGATAATTCAATATTATACTTTGAATTATTATTTTCTTTTTGAATTTTGTTTTTAAGATCAATAATTGCTTGATGTTCGCGAAGTTGAAGTACATTAAAAATCTTTTTCCCGGTTTCACTTTCCAATTCTTCCAGTGCATCTAAATTCCAAGGATTAAGAACAATTGGTTTCTCGCAGATTGCATCGGCATTTGATCTTAAAGCTAATCTGATATGTGCATCATGTAAAAAATTTGGAGAGCATATTGTGAGATAATCAATGGCACTTTCTTTAGATTTTCTTCTGAGTCTTTCAATATGTCGTTCAAATCTTTCGAACTCTGCAAAATAACTAACATTTGGAAAATAGCGATCGAGAATTCCAACCGAATCATGCGGATCAAGTGCGGCAATTAAATTATTACCGGTATCTTTTATAGCTTGTAGATGCCGAGGAGCAATATATCCGGCAACACCGGTCATCGCAAAGTTTTTCATAAATTTTGTTTAATCCTTATAACAAAAATTTATTTTACAATTTTTTCAAAATATTCTATTGTTTTAACCAAGCCATCTTCAAGTTTTATTTTCGGTTCCCAATTTAATTCTTTTTTAGCTAGAGTAATATCCGGCTGTCTTTGCATCGGATCATCTTGAGGTAAAGGTTTGTATATTATTTTTGATTTAGAGTTGGTTAGCTGCAATACTTTTTCTGCAAGTTCAAGCATAGTAAATTCTCCGGGATTGCCAATATTTACTGGTCCGGTAAAACCATCTCTGCTGTTCATCAATCTAATCATTCCTTCAATTAAATCATCCACATAACAAAAACTTCTTGTTTGTTTTCCGTCACCATAAATAGTAATATCTTCACCTTTTAATGCCTGAACAATAAAATTACTTACAACTCTGCCATCATTTGGATCCATTCTTGGTCCGTACGTATTAAAAATTCTCATCACTTTAATATTCAAATTGTAAATTCTGTAATAATCAAAAAACAAAGTTTCAGCACAGCGTTTACCTTCATCATAACATGCTCTTGGTCCAATTGGGTTAACAAGCCCTTTATATGTTTCGGGTTGAGGGTGAACATCCGGATCTCCGTATACTTCCGAAGTGCTTGCCTGAAGAATTTTAGCCTTCGTTCTTTTTGCTAACCCGAGCATATTTATTGCACCAACAACTGATGTTTTTGTGGTTTGAATAGGATCAAACTGATAATGAATTGGAGAAGCCGGGCAAGCTAAATTATATATTTCATCAACTTCAACATAAAGTGGAAAGGTTACGTCATGACGTAATAATTCGAAATACGGATTATCTAATAAATGTTCAATGTTTTCTTTATTTCCGGTAAAAAAATTATCAGCACAAATTACATCATGCTTTTCTTTTACGAGTCTTTCAGCTAAATGACTTCCTAGAAAACCAGCACCACCGGTTATTAATATTCTTTTTTTCATAATTTGTCCTAATCAAGTTGTTTAATTAAGTATAAAACTTACAAAAATAAATATTTAAATTTTGAATACAGTATAAATCTCTATTTAGTTTAAGATACAATTTTTTACATCATTCAGAATTAAACAGAGAAAATTCTAAAATATTCAAAAACTAATTCAAGTAAAATTGTTTCATTTATTCTAAATTTCTTAAGGTAACTTTTAATTTTTTAATATTTCCGCAATTCTTTTACTTGCCAAACCATCTCCGTATGGATTTACTGCATTTGCCATTTTTTCGTATGCTGATTTATCATCAATTAAAATAGAAACTTCTCCGATAATTTTTTCCTTATTTGTTCCAACAAGTTTAACGGTTCCGGCAGTAACGGCTTCAGGTCTTTCAGTATTTTCACGCATTACTAAAACCGGTTTGCCTAAACTTGGTGCTTCTTCTTGAACTCCACCGGAATCGGTTAAAATTATTTCTGCATTCATCATTAAAGAAATAAAAGGAAGATATGTTTGCGGTTTAAGCAGAATTATATTTTTTCTTCCGCCTAATATATTATTAACCGGGTCTTGCACATTCGGATTCAAATGAACCGGATAAATAAAATTATATTCGGAATATTTATCTGCCAGTTCGGAAATTGATTCACAAATATCAATAAAACCTTGACCGAAATTTTCTCTTCTGTGTCCTGTAATCAATACATAAGGTTTAAGATTTTGTAAATTATAATTTTCCAAACCTTCCACTATTGGATTTATTTCCTTTACTTTTTCAGTGGCAAGAAATAAAGCATCAATTACCGTATTTCCGGTAATAAATATTTTTTCATCAGGAATTCCTTCCTTCAGCAAGTTTTCTTTTGAAATTTGTGTTGGGGCAAAATGGAGTTCTGCTATTCTTGAAGTTAAAACTCTGTTCATTTCTTCGGGAAACGGTGAATATTTTTTGAAAGTTCTTAATCCGGCTTCAACATGTCCCACTTTCACTTGATGATAAAAAGCAACTAAAGAAACAGCCATTACAGTTGTTGTATCGCCTTGAACTAAAACAATATCAGGTTTGTAATTTTTAAAATATTCATCTATAGAGGAAATTATTGTTGCGGTTAATTTGCTTAAAGTCTGATTTGGCTGCATTAAATTCAAATCAACATCGGGAATAATATTAAATATTTCCAGAACTTGATCTAGCATTTGTCTATGCTGAGCAGTTACACAAATATTTATTTCGAAAGTTCGATCTTTTTTAAGCTCAAGAATTACCGGGATGAGTTTAATAGCTTCCGGTCGAGTTCCAAATACAACAGAAATTTTCATATTTACCAGTAAAGTTTTGGTTGCACAAAAAACAATTCAATAAAAAACAAATAATAAGAATCAAATAACTTTAAGCAAATAGCAAATAACAAGAATCAAATCCCAATTAACAAGAATTAAAAAATAAATTTCAAAACACAAAACTACTTTCGAAATTTTACATTTAATTTTTCACTAATTAAGTGATTTTGTAAATTCATTTATTTTGTCAACTACATAAGTAATTTGCTCTTCTGTTAATTCCGGATAAATTGGTAATGCAATTGAGTTATCTGCAGCAAAATCTGCAACCGGGAAAGTTTGATTTTTAAATTTCGAACTTTTCATAACATCTTGGAAACATTCTTGTTTATGGAATGGAACCGGATAATAAATCTCTGTTGCTATTCCATTTTCCGTTAAGAAATTTCTCATTGCATCTCGTTTCTCAACTCTAATGATATACTGATTGTAAATATGGTAGTTTTTCAATTCAGAATTCTGAATTCCGAATTCTGAATTCTTATATATTGCTTTTGGAAGTAAAACTTTATTTTTTGAATCAAATTCTATTTTGCCTTCTTCTTCTGAAAGTCCGAATGTTTTAAATAGTGAATTATACAATTCTGCATTTTTTCTTCTTTTCTCAGACCATGAATCCAAATGAGGAAGTTTTACATTCAAAACTGCTGCTTGAATTGCATCAATTCTAAAATTTCCGCCAATAACACTGTGATAATATTTTGGTTCTCCGCCGTGAACTCTTAAGATTTTTATTTTGTCCGCAAGTTCTTCATTATTTGTAACAACCATTCCTCCATCACCAAAACATCCCAAGTTTTTACTCGGAAAATAAGAATAACATCCGATATCACCAATTGTACCAACGCATTTTCCATCTTTGTACTGTGTTGATATTGCTTGTGCACCGTCTTCAATAACTTTAAGATTATAGTTTTTAGCAATTTTCATTATCGGATCCATATCTCCACTTTGTCCATACAAATGAACCGGAATTATTGCTTTTGTTTTATTTGTAATTTTTTCAACTATTTTATTTGAATCAATGTTAAAAGTTACCGGATCACTATCTACAAATACCGGAATTGCATTTAATCTTGAAACTACTCCGGCTGTTGCAAAAAATGAATATGTTGGAACAATAACTTCATCTCCGGGCAAAATATCAATTGCCATAAGTGCTATTAAAAGAGCGTCTGTTCCGGATGATACGCCGATTGCCCTTTTAACGCCTAAATATTTACATGTAGATTCTTCAAGTTTTTGAACTTCAGGACCCAATATAAAATATTGTGATTCTGCAACTTTTAATATTGCTTCATCCAATTCTTTCTTTAATGATTGATACTGTGCTTTAAGATCTAACAATGGGACTTTCATAATAAACTCTTAAAATGTTTTTTAATTCTGTTGATTATTCTTAACAAGTTAAATTTTATATTAAATTTAGATGTTTATTTCTGATTCAAATTTCGGATAATCTATTTGAATTAAAATTCTATTTTGTAATTCACGTTAATTTATCAAAACAGAAAATACTTTTAACACTAAAAATTAGGCTGAAATTTAACCATAATAATTTATAAATGAAACTTACCTTAATTAAATTGAATCATCTGAATTTCTCAAAATATTATTTGCAAGAAAATTTGAATCTATTGAATTCTCTTTGAATTTCAATTTATTAACTAACGATTTGAGTGATGAGAAGCATTACTAATTTAATTTTGCAGAATTTACTGATTTAGGCACTTTGAAAAACTTTTAGAAACAAAAGGTGTTTTGAAATATTTAATGAAAGAATTATTTCCAAAGAATTGCTTTAAGTCACAAAAAACTTAAAATACTTCTATACATTTGCTTAAAAGTTTAAGAAATTTGGAAGGATAAAAAATGGTTGTAACAAAAACTTTAAGTCGAAATCTTTTTTTAAATGCTATGATAAATCAGAAAACTGTTTCGGCAGTAAATTCATTAAATTTTGAACAAGCTTCAACACTTCAAAAAGTTGAAAATGTTTATTTTGTTCTACCGGCTTACAATGAAGAAGAATCTTTACCAAATCTTCTAAAAAGAATTTCGGAAATTAATTCAAAATACTCTGCAAAAATAAAAGTGGTTGTTGTTAACGATGGCTCAAAAGATAAAACCGCTGATGTAACAATTAAAGCTGCTGAAAATCTAAATCTTACATTGGTAAATCATGAAAAAAACATGGGTTTGGGACAAGCAGTTCAAACCGGAATTAAAGAAGCCTTATCTCAAGCAACAATAAATGATATAATAATTATTATGGATGCCGATGATACTCATGATGTTAATTTAATGGATCAAATGATAGAAAAAATTGAAGCCGGTGCAGATATTGTTATTGCTTCAAGATTTGTTAACGGCGGTAATGATGAAAGTGCTCCAATATTCAGAAGATTTCTTTCACGCGGTGCAAGTTTTGTATTTAAAACAATTCTTCCTTTGAATGATATAAATGATTTTACAAGCGGTTACAGAGCTTACAGAGTTAGTATGCTTCAAAAAGCTTCTTACCATTTTGGTGAAACTTTAGTACACGAACAAGGTTTTGCATGTATGGTTGAACTTCTTTTAAAACTTCGACATTGGTCGCCTAAAATTATCGAAATTCCCTTCTTCTTAAGATATGATAGAAAACTTGGCGCAAGTAAATTAAAATTGTTCAAAACAATTATGCAGTATTTCAAGCTGGGAATTAGAGATAGAGTTTCACCAAGTCCGAGAAGAATATAACTTATGAAAAATATTGTAGTTATTGGCGGTGGAATTGCCGGATTAGCTTCTGCGCAAAAGTTAGCAAAAGAAGGTTATAAAGTTACACTTATAGAATCAAACGAACAGCTTGGCGGATTGGGAACTTTTTTCAATCATAACGGAAATTGGATTGATAAATTTTATCATTGCCAAATGCCTTCCGATGGTCCACTTTTAAAATTAATTGATGATGTTGGAATTACAGATCAGCTATATTGGAAGCCAACAAGAATGGGATTTATTGTTGACGGAAAAAGATATTCATTCAACACACCTTTGGATTTGCTGAAATTTTCTCCAATTAGTTTTTTTGAAAGATTAAGATTCGGTGTTGTAAGCCTTTCACTTCGTTACTTGGGTAAAGGAAAAGATTTAGATAATCTACCTATTGAAAAATGGTTTAAAGGTTTATATGGTGCAAATGTTTGGAATAAACTATTAAAACAATTATTCCTTTCAAAGTTTGGAGATCATTCCGGAAATCTTCCATCATTATATATTTGGCAGAGATTAGGAAGAGAAAAAAATGTTGCTACCCGTGGATATTTAAAGTGCGGGCTAAAAGGATTTATTGATGCAGTTGAAAAAAATATTTTATCAAATGGCGGAAAAATTTTAACAAATTCACCAGTTAAAAATTTAATGCAAAAAGAAAATAGTGTTGATGTAGTTTTAGAAAATGAAACAATAAATGCTGATTGGGTTATTTCCACAATTCCAATTCCACAGTTTGTAGATTTGGTTAAAAATACTAATTTGAATACGAAATTTTTCGATCCAAATCTTACATATCAAGGTGTTGTAAATGCAATGTTTTTCTTAAAAAGACCTTTGGATAATTTTTATTGGACTCCAGTTGTAAACTCTAAAACCGAATTTGATGGTGTAGTAGAGATGACCGAATTAGTTGAAAAATCTCAGTATGGAAATTACAATATGGTTTATGTAATGAAATACTGCAGCAGAAATTCCGATTTGTTCAAAGAAGATGAAAATTCAATTGCTGAAAGATGGAAAAAACAATTGTTAAATCTTTATCCCGATCTAAATTTTACAGAAAACGATATTGCAGATATAAAAATATTTAAAGCTCCGTTTGTTGAACCGATTTATCCATTGGGGTATTCAAAAATAAAACCGGATCTTCACTTAAAAGGGACCAACATTTTATTAGCAACTTCGGCACAAGTATATCCAAATATAACATCTTGGAATGCAAGTACCGGTTTGGTAGAAAATGTTTTAGAGCTGCTGAAAAAACTCGATAATAATTAGCAATTTTTTCTGATTTATAAATTATTGTATCACTTTACTTTAAATCAAAAAAATCCTTTGTCCCAAATCACAATTAAATAATAAAATTTATATTTATTTGAGATTGTAATTCTGTTTAAGACTTAAATCGTGAAATTTCAAATAAACATAGAAGTGATTTATGAAAAAGTTTAAAATTGCAATGTTTTTAATGATATTATCGTTAAACATTCTGGGACAAAATCTAAAACCCGGTGATGGAATTAGAGTAAATTTTTATAACATCTCAGAACAAATTTCCGGCGATTATTTCATTCAAGATAACGGAAAAATTCATCTTCCCTATTTGGGTTTAATAAATTCCGTTGATTGTGAATTTAACGATTTAAGAACTGAAATTATTAATAAATATTCCGAAATTTATAAAAACCCCGAATTAAGTATTCAACCGCTTCACAGAGTTGATATTCTTGGCGAAGTTGGTAAACCGGGAGTTTATTATTTAACCGGATTTGAAACAATCTCTGATTTGCTTTCTTTAGCCGGCGGCGAAACTAGTGATTCAAATATTGATGAATTGTCGATAATAAGAAATGATTCTCAAATAGAAATTGATTTGGAAAAATTCTTGGAAGGGAAAAATAATTTAGCAGATATTGGTTTGGAATCCGGTGACAAAGTTTATGTTCCAAGAAAATGGTTGGTTGGAGTGAGAGATGCTTCTGTTATAATTTCCGGCGTTGCAGTTTTAGCAGCAATTGCAAGTTTATTCACACGATAAAATTTAGAGCATAAGGGTTATAAAATGAGCCGAAATAAATACATTAAAAAATCCGAGATTTCACTTAAAGAAATTTTTAGAATTTTTATGCAGAGAAAGTGGATTATACTTTCCTTTATTTTGCTGTCTTTACTTGCAGCTATAATTTACAACACTTTCAAAGATCCGGTTTACCAAAGTTCGGTTTTGCTTAAAAAGGAAATTCTTGCGGATCAAAATAACAATGACGTTATTAAAACAATTTTAAGCGGAAGAACACAAGATGAGCTTGAAACAGAAATGCAGTTGGTTCAAACTCGACAAGTTCTTAATTCGGTTATTGAAAAACTTTCTTTAAATATATTAATTACGAAAATTGTTGAACCGGATGGAAATGTAACAATTATTGATCTTCCTTTAACAGAATACAAACAAAATTATTCGTTAAATGAATATCCCACTTCTTTCCCAAAAATCAATGAATTAAATATTGGATTGAGAACCCATGAGGATGAATTCACGATTCTTGCAAAGAAGAATAATAATTTTGATGTATTGAATAAATACAGAGAAAGTGTAAGTTCAGACGGGAAAAAATATTCTAACCTTCCTCACTCCGAATGGAATATTAACATTGATTGGGGGAAAAATACTGCCGGATGTGAAATTCATTTTTCAACTTTAGATTACAATGAAGTTCTTGAAGATTTATATCAAAATATATCTACCGAAAAGAAAATTAAGACAAATATTTTTGAACTAATTACCAAATCAAATTATTCATTTACCACAAAAGAAATTGCAAATGTTCTTGCAGAAGAATACAAACAAAGCAGAGTTGAACTTCAAAAAGATAATGTAAAACATTCTTTTACTTTTATTGATGACAGATTAAAAGATGTTGCACACAATTTGGAAAATGCGGAAAATGAATTGAGTAATTTCAAATCGAAAGAAAAAATTGCACAAATTGATGAACAGTCCAGACAATTAGTTGAATTTTTAAGCAATTTGGAATCAGAAAAACTTAAAGCTGAACTTGATCTTGGAGTAAATAAAAATAAATTCAGAGATATTGAAAAACAAATTGAAGCCGAAGGATATGTTGACCAAACCTATTTAACTCCGGAACAATATACATCTTATGATACACCGTTTTTAAGTTTGATGAAAGAACTAACAAATACTGAATTGCAACGTCTTGAACTCTTGCAAAGAAGAACAGAACTTCATCCGGATGTAATTTTGCTTGATGAACAAATAAGCAGAATTAAAAGTGAATTAACGAAATATAATCATAACACTTTAACAGCATTAAAGATTATATCAAATTCACAGAAAAATAAATTAGAAAATATTAATAGTTTAATTTCCAAATATTCTATTGATTTGGAAAAATTACCCGAACAAGAAAGTACGTTAGCTGGTTTATTACGACAAAAAGAAGCTTATGAAAAAATGTACAATTTGCTTCTTGAAAAACGCGAAGAAATGAGAGTTGCAGAGCTTTCTAAACTTCAGGATATTGTAATTCTTGATAAAGCAATTGAGCCTATAAAACCAATTTCTCCAAATAAAAAATTGAATTTAGCATTGGCAAGTATGTTCGGTTTATTGCTTGGTTTAATTGGTGCGCTTGTTTTCCATTATAATGATAAAAAAATCAGCAGTATAGCGGATATTGAAAGAGAATATAATTTTCCAATTTTAAGTGTAATTCCGCCATATGATAAAGATTTAAAAAATCTCGTTTTAAGCACCGACAAAGTAAGCGATAAATTTGTAAGCATGATGGATGAAAAGTTCAGATTTAAGGAAGCGTACAGAACATTAGAAACTAAATTAAGTGCAAAAATTTCCGGTCAGCCTAAAAAAGTTATGATTACAAGTTGTGAAGAAAATGCCGGAAAAACAACTGCTTCCGCTAATTTAGCTATTACAATTGCTCAATCTGGGAAGAAAGTTTTATTGATTGATTGTGATATTAAAAAACCGAGTATCGCCAATTTATTTAGTCTGCCAAAATTCTCTTCGGGATTGGTTGATTATTTAACAGAAAAAACGGAAACACCAAATATTTATAAACCGATAAAATTAACAACAAATTCAAATCTGCTAATGAATATTGATGTTTTACCAACTGGAGTTTTCTCAAATATTTCCGGTGAAATTCTTGCTTCGGAAAGAATGAAAAAACTATTGAACAATTTAGATTCTTACGATTTTGTAATACTTGATACTCCGCCAATTGCAAGACTTTCAGATGCACTTTCGCTTGGAAGAATTGTGAAAGATACAGTTTTGGTAATTAGATCCGGACAAACTGAAAAAGAAAGCATAAGTTGGGCAATCAGTGAACTTCAGTCTGCAGATTTAAATTTCTTGGGCACATTAGTAAATGATTGCGAAGTGAAAGACAGCAGTTTGAAATATCAATATGGATATAACTACGGTAATTCATAAAAGAAAATCGGTAAAATGCTTAGTAGCGAAAAATTAAAAATATCAATATTATTATTTATTTCGTTTCTGTTATTTTATGCATTACAGATTCCAAATTATACATCCAAACCGGATGTAATAGTTTTTGCAATCAGATCATTAGCAGAAAAACCAATTACTGATTTTGCATATTTACCGCAAAATACACTTCTAAGCGGAAATGCTTTACCCAATTATCATTTGGGTCATACAATAATTTTATGGTTAGTTTATCAAATTGTTCCGCTTGATTATTCTGCAACAATTTGGACTTCAGGTTTTATCTCATCAATAAGCGGTGCATTAATCGTAGTTTTTACTTTTTTAATTTGGCTCACATTAGGTTTTAACAAAAAGAAATCTATTACAATTGCAATTGTTGTTGGTTTAATTCCAAGTTTTTGGGAACAGTCTGTAATTGGAGAAGTTTACGCACTTCAGTTTTTATTTATTTTACTTTTTGTATTCGCATTTATAAAAGATCATATTCTACTTTCGTCTTTGTTTTTTGCATATTCAAATTTAGTTTCGCCACTATCAGGATTGGCGTTTGGATTAATTTTTCTTAAAGGTTTTGATAAAAAAATAATTCAAAAATCAATTATTGTTGGTACGTTAGCTTTAATCATTTATGGTATTGTTTATGTATTAATTGGCGCAAATTTAATGGATCTTCTTAATCCGCTTTCAACAGAACCGGAAGGAAGAGGTGTATCTTATCGTTTCATTGCATTTGTATTTTTCATTATTCTGAATTTCAATTTCTTCTTATATCATTTAATTAAAGGAATGATATTTACCTTAAAAGATATCCGTAAAATTTCGCTTACACTAATTTTAGCAACAATTCCACAAATTTTATTAATATTTGCCGGAGCAACTTTTTTTATTGAATTAGGAAGTTTTCAACTCCCGGTTTTTTGGGCGCTTGCTTTCCCGCTTGGTTATTACATATCAAGCGTAAAAATTAACAAATATTATTTTGGTTTGGCTTTAATAATTGCAGTATCATTGTCATACACATTATGGATTCGTACAAATGTTGTGGTTGGAAAAGAGCGGGAAGATGCTGGTAAATGGTTAAGGATTAATGATCTAAATAACCTTACCGTTATTGGTCCGTGGAGTGTTGGAGTTAGTGTAATTAAAGGTAGAGACGGCAGCAATTTAAATGCACTTAAAAATTTCTACATAGAAAAATCATGTCCAAAAAATTGCGATATCGAAAAAACAAAAAAAGAAGAATTAATAATCGCGAGTGCAAAGAAAATTCCTTTAAGAGTGGCTCTAAGTAAACTAAAATTGGATGGATTGCAGATTGAAGAATACAATCCCATTAAAGAAATTACTACTGGAACTGTAAAGAAAATTTATGAAAATGAATCTGTAACATTATTTAAATGGGAAAAGTGATATAGATCGCATCATTTAAATTTAAAAACAACTTATTTGAAAGTAATAACTGCTGAATAAAATGAACAAAAAATACTCATATAATGAAAATACGGAAAAAGTAGTTTGGATTGATTTAGATAATTCGCCACACGTTCCTTTTTTTGCACCAATTATTTCCAAACTTCAAGAAGAAGGTTATACTGTAAGAATTTCAGCAAGAAATTATTCTCAAACAGTTGAGCTTGCGCAGCTTTACGGCCTTGATTTTACAGATATCGGCAAGCATCATGGGAAAAATAAATTTATAAAAGTTATTGGTTTAATTTATAGATCGCTTCAGCTCATTCCATTTATTCTTAAGAAAAAACCAACAATTGCAATTTCACATGGTTCACGCTCACAAATGTTAGCTGCACATCTTTTTAAAATTCCAATTGTTATTTTCTTAGATTATGAATTTGTTCAAACACTTCCATTCGTAAATCCGAAAGCAATGTTTTTCCCGAATATAATTTCAAAAGAACGTTTAGAAAAATTTAAATTAAGTGTTAAAACTTATCCCGGAATAAAAGAAGATATTTATGTACCGGGTTTCAAACCAGATGAATCAATAAAAAGATATTTTAGATTCAACTCAAATACAATTACAGTAATTTTACGTCCTCCGGCACATGAAGCACATTATCACAATCCGGAAAGCGATAAACTTTTTAACGAGGTAATTGATTTACTTGTAAATGTTGGTAATGTTCAGACAATAATTTTACCAAGGGATGATAAGCAGAAAGATTTAATTAAAAATCAATATGCAGAACATTTTGGTTCGTCAAAATTAATTATTCCGGATGATGTTGTTGATGCATTAAATTTAATGTGGTATTCCGATTTAGTAATAAGCGGCGGCGGAACAATGAATCGTGAAGCAGCAGCTTTGGGTGTTCCGGTTTATAGCATTTTCAGAGGGAAAATTGGAGACGTTGATAATTATCTAGCCAAAAACGGAAGACTTACTTTAATTGAAAATAAAGATGATGTAAAAGCAAAAATAAGATTGAAAAAAAGAATTAGACCAAATAAACCGGAAAATATTAATTCTCTTGCGTTACATTCAATTGTAAATGATCTTGAAAATCTCATTGAAGAAATTACTGGTGAGACTAAAACTGTTTCAATAGATGAGAATAATGAACAAATATTATCATTTCCAAAAAAACACAAAGTACAATAATCTGCTTTCAGAAATAGTTCAAATTTCCATTGCAAGTTTGGAAGAAATGTTTATTCCAAACAGAAATGAATTTGCTATGATGAAATCACTGCATAATAATTCTATCTCAATAGAAAATTCCAGTTCACGATACACTTTAATAAATTTAATAGGATTATTTAAAGCGAAGAATTATGGTTATCACACAAACCTTGATTTAAATGCGATTCTTAAATTTCAGATTGATAAAGCTGAAAGTCTTTCCGGCATTGGAGATTTGGGATTATTATTATGGGCAGTGAGTTTAATTTCACCTACAAATTCAACTCAACTTTTAACAAAAATTAATTTTAACGAATCATTAAATAATTACAAAGATGCAAAACTTGGTTATACAATGGAGCTTTCATGGTTTCTAACGGGATTGCTTTTTGCATCAACATTTAATGAAAAGTTTAAAAATTCTATAGATAATTTACCAAACAAAGTTTTTAAGAGAATAAGAAAAAATTATGACGGACATGGAATTTTCCAGCATGAAGATAAAAATAATATTGAAGGAAAATTAAGAGCAAATATTGGAACTTTCGCCGATCAGATTTATGCGATATACGCTTTATCTCTTTACTCACAACAAATGCATAGCGAAGAAGCATTATTAATTGCGAAAGAATGTGCACAAAAAATTTGCGAGCATCAAGGTGAAAACGGTGAATGGCAATGGCAATATAATTCAGAAAACGGCGAAATAATTAATCATTTCCCTATTTATTCCGTGCATCAAATTGCATTGGCGCCAATGGCTTTATTCTCAATTCAAATGGCAAGTGAAACAGATTTTTCAGCAAGTATTTTTAAGAGTTTAAATTGGCTTTTTGATAATCCAAAACTTTACAATACAATTATTGATAAAAATAATAATTCGGTTTGGAACAAAGTAACTCCCATAAAAAGTAATAAATTAGGTTCAATATTAAACTATTTTAAAATCAATTCATTTAGCAAATTCAAAAAACTAAAAGTAGATTTCGTAAGTAATTCTTATGATTATGGCTGGATACTTTATACTTTTGCCGGAAGAATCAGCTTTGAAAATAAAAAGGATTCTGAAAATAAAGTTTATAATAATTTACATGTTTTTGAATTAAATCAACAAAACAACTAAGTAAGTTTAAGTATTATAATCAAATGAAATCTAAATCATTCAGTAAAAATACAATGTATTATGCTATTGGAATTATCGCAACAAGGTTTACTACCTTTTTGTTAATTCCTTTATACACTGAATATTTATCGAAACAAGAATACGGATTGCTTGCAACTTTACTTTTTACCACGGAAATAATTATTACAATTAATGATGTTGGTATGCGTTCTGCATTTATGAGATTTTTCGCCGAATATCAAAGCAAAAATAAATTGCATGAATTAATTGGAAGTTCTGTTTTTATAAATACTTTTGTGGGAATTTTATTAGTCGGAATTTCATTACTTATTCCGGAAACATTTTTATCAGCATTATTTCAAATTGAAGTTTTAGAAAATGTAATTCTGCTTACAATTCTAGTGGGAATTTTTAGAACATTAAGTTTAAATATTCTTTCGTATTTCAGAGCTAGGAATCAAGGCAATCATTATATGATGATTAGTATAATTACATCAATAATCTTAATTATTTCCACTTGGTTAATTTTGAAATATTCTAATTTGGGAATTAACGGAGTTTTATATTCACAAATATTTTCATTCGGCATAAGTTGGTTATTTGTTCTGATATGGATTTACATAAAAGACGGAATTTCAATTCAAACGAATACGACAAAAATGTTATTTAAATTCGGTTATCCGCTAATATTAGCAACATCGGGAACAATACTTGTAAATACTTCCGGAAATTATTTTTTAGGTGCTTTTAGAAATTTGGAAGAAGTTGCAGTTCTTGCAGTTGCTTACAAAGTAGCAACAATTGGGATTATGGTGCTTATTGCTCCGTTTCAATTGGCATATGAACCTTATGTTTTCAATAATAAAAGTAATCCAGAATTGAAAAATATTATTTCGAAAATAATAACTTACATCACTTTTGCATATTTAGTCGTAAGTATTTTAATACTTTTTGTTTTTAAGTATTTGATGAATTTAATCGGTAGCGGAAATTATAATGATGCTTATACATTAGTTTTCTTTTTACTTCCGGGATTAGGTTTTACCGCGATAAATTATATTGGACAATCACAAATTCACTTAAAAAATAAAACTAAAACAACCGGATTCATTTCATTTCTTGTAACCTTTTTAAGTATAATTATTTGTTACTTTGGAACAAAAATCTACGGAACTTACGGCACAATTTTCGGGATAAGTTTTTATCTAGTTGTTTCCGGCATTGCTTTATTTTATTTCGGGAATAAAGAATTTCCGGTTTCGGTTGAATATAAAAGAATCTCAGTAATCTTTATTCTCGGTGTAATTTTATTTTCAATTTTCTACATTTTGAGTTTTTATTCTAATTTAATTTACTATTCATTTGCAACGATTGTAATTATTATATCATTATTTGGGTTATATAAAAGCAGTTTTTTTTATAGTGAAGAAAAACTGCAAATAAATAATGGAATTAGTAAAATCTTAAATTTTACAAAGTTGAGATAAACTTGGGAAATGATTTATACATATTTTTCGCAATAGGAATTGCAGCAATCTTAGGAATTGGAACATTCTTACTCTGGCTAAAAAAATTTGAAACCGCTGTTTTTTTCTTTGCACTTTCGCCGTTAATATCTGCAATTTTCTTTGATAATTTACCTCAAGAAGATGTTGTAATGGATGAAGTTACTATTGGAATTGGAGGAACACTTCGTGCGGCAACTTTAGCGTTTTTGGGAATTGCCGGTTTAATAAAATTTATTTTAAGTATTCCAAAAAATAAATTAAAAATTCCAATTCACTTTATTCTGCTTGGAATATTTTTATTACTTGCATTTGCATCTTCATTTTATTCTCTTGATCAAAAATTTACAATTATCAGAGCTGGATTATTATTTGCTGTATTTTGTTTTTTACTAGGTTTGCACGTATGGCTTCAAGAAGGAAATAATTTACACAAAGCACTTAACTCAATGTTTGTTTTAGTTACAGTTATTATTTTCGCAACACTAATTGGATTATTTATAATTCCTTCAAGAATTTGGTGGTACAAATTACCAAGGTTAGTCGGCTTGTGGGAACATCCAAATACATATGGTTCTTTCAGCATGCTGGCTTATCCAATATTAATTTGGAAATTTTATTCAATTAAATCCCACAAAAAATATTTTATTCTTTTTATCATTTTAATTAATTTAGGGTTACATATTTTAACTGGATCAAGAACAACATTACTTGCCTCTTCAGTTGGAGTAGTTGTTTGGTTATTATTAGAAAAAAATTGGGTGAAATTATTTTCGGTTGGAATAATAATTGGAATTTTCATAATAGCATTGTTAAATTTTTCACCGGAAAGTTTTAAGAGAATGGAAACTTCAGATATAACCGATTTAAGCTCCCGCGAAGATATTTGGAACAGTGCTGAAATTTTTATATTAGAAAACCCAATTTTGGGTTATGGATTCGGTGTGGAAGGAAAAATTTTCCAAGATGAATTGAAAGTTGATCTAGAAGGTAGTTTTATTGAAAGAAGCGTTAGACAGTCTTTGCATAATGGATATCTATCAATGCTTGTCGGTGGTGGAATTGTTGGATTAATTTTGTGGATAATTATTTTATTATTTCCTTCTGTAGCAACTTTTGCTTATTCATTTTCACCAGAAAAAGCTTACGCATATTATACATTTATAACTGTTTTTATAACAAATTTCGTTGAATCCGCATTAACCGGATATAGTCTACCTAGTGATATATTTTTCTGGCTGGCATGGACAATTTTAGGTTCAATATGGATTAAAAATTCCAAATAATTTTAGAAAGTAGTTTGATGAAGAAATACATATTAATTACTGCAGCAAAAAATGAACAAGATTATATCGGTGAAACAATAAAATCCGTTATTTCACAAACAGTAAAACCATTTTTGTGGTGTATAGTTAGTGATGGATCAACAGATAAAACCGATGATATCATAAAAGAATATGAAAAGAATTATAGTTTTATAAAATATATTCGGAACGATAAAACTGATGATAGAAATTTTGCTTCAAAAGTTTATGCATTGAAAATTGCGTTAAATTATATTGCTGAAAATAAAATTGATTATCGGTTTATCGGCAATTTGGATGCTGATACTGTTTTTGATACAAATTATTATGAGCAAATTATTAAAGAATTTGAGAAGGACGAAAATCTCGGTTTAGCTGGTGGAATATTTTTCGAAAATTATAAAGGAAAAAAAATAAAAGTAGTTTTAGCAAGCAACAGTGTACGCGGAGCAGTTCAATTTTTTCGAAAAGACTGCTTTGATGAAATTGGCGGATTTGTTCCCCTTAAGAACGGCGGTGAAGATATTATAACCGAAGTTACCGCAAGAATGAAGGGATGGAAAGTTAGATCATTTGATCACTTACATGTCCAGAATTTAAGACTTTCCGGTACTGGGCGCTGGGGAATTGCTGAAACAAAATTTAGAGAAGGAATGCTGGCACACTCTATTGGTTATCATCCACTTTTTCAAATTCTAAAATCACTTTACAGATTTAAAGAAAGACCTTTCATAATCAGCGGAATATTACATTTATTTGGTTATTTGTGGGCTTTAATTAGTAAAAACAAAGTTAAGGTTAGCCAAGAATTTAAAACATATTTACGTAAAGAGCAGATTCAACGGTTGAAAGAAACTTTCATACCGTAAAATTTAAACCTCACAAAAAACTATTTTCAGTTAAATGTTACTGGAACCGAACTCATTACCGGCAGATGATTTCTATGATAGATTACAATATAGTAATCGCCAGAAGCAACATCGACAGAAAATGGTGTTCCATCAGAATTTATAATCGTGCCGTCATTTTTCAGCAAGCCAGCTTTTCTTGAATGCACATAATAATTCGAAGTTGAATCTGATCTTAATTCTACAAGAACCCAATCAACAATATTTTGATGTGAAATTGTTATTGTTTCAGTTCCGTTATATTCCCAAGGGGAAATAAAATAGGGCTGCGTTTGAGAAATAGAATCTTCATAATTTTGAGAAACATCCATTATTCCATTGGTATATGGTCCCTCTAAATTTATTTTTAAATTTGCAGCAATGGATTGTTTCTTTTTCTTTATGGACATACCAGTTACATTGATTTGAGAATAAATTCCATTTCGTTTTATTTTTACTTCAACATTTATTTTTGTAACATCGTAGGGAATTATTAATGATTTGTTCTGGTTTAATGATTGACTAAGATTGTATTTCGTCCAATTTGTTGTACTTGATGGAATTTCGAATGATATAAATGGATATGATGTTGATGGAAAGCTAAAAATCACTTTAATTTGATTTCTTGAATCATTAATCCCTTTAGTCCAAATTTCAAATTCAACTTCACCTTTTTCAAGTCCACCTAATTCTTGAACTAAAAATATTCGTGTACTATCCCATGAACTAATCCCATAAGAATAACCAATATTCTCGGGGGCAGTATTATCAACGGTCCATTCGCCATGCGCTGAATGTGTTCTCAAATAATATCCATCCGGAATACCATTAGGATTTAATGTATTTGTATAAGTATCAAGATTAACATTTATGGGTGGAAAAACATTTTCAAATGGATCGGGAGTTTTTTCATATAAAATTTCTGCCCATTCTTTATAAGTATTTATTTCAATATTATTTTGGTGACACCAAGCAAGAATTTCTTCAACTCTTTGAAAATATTCAGTTGGTAAAACATAACCATTATTACCTTTTAAGTCATAAAAATGATTATGCCCAATCATAACCTTATTTTTTGCAATTCCATCTGCGATTGTTGTTTTGATTGTTGAAATGGTCTGACTTGTCCAATCTTCATTAAAATCTTCCCATTGCATACCAAATTCCAAATATTCATTAGGATCATGTTCATTAAATACTTTTAGGGATTTTGGAGTATCGCCAAAAGAAGCTCCAGCTTTATATCCTAAAGGTTTTAATGCGGTACTTAATTCTAAAGTCGAAATTACTGGATGCCTTCCACCGGGTTGAATCCAAGTTGTTGGTCGATCAATTTCATATAAATCAGCTAATTTTAGCGTTTCATTTGCCAAAACTCTTATTGCATTTATGCTTAGTTTTTTTTTTCTATCAAATTTATAGAAGTTAATATTATTTGTTTGCGGCAAACTTACCGGATTTTCCCAAATATCTAGAATTTGTGCTTTAGTTTTATTATTGAAAAAATTATAAATAAAATATAATCCATATCCCTCAAGATAAACATAAATCTCTGTGTCATAGTTAATCGAAGAAAAATTTCCATATATAGTATCATTATGTACATTACAAGTGCCAATTGGTGTTTGACCTAAAATATCAACTGAATTAAATTCTAAACAAATTTTTCTTTTACCATTTGCTTGTTCAATGATTTGATCAACACCGGGAATTGGGACTGCTGTTCCATTTTGAAGGTAATCATTTGCCGGAAATTCTGTTATAAAATAATTTGTTCTATGGTTTGGTGTATGATCCATAATTTCATGTCCGGCATCTTGAATTGCCTTAATTGCAGAAATATATGAGGGACTATTGAAAGGTATAACAGTGTTATTATAATTATAACTTGCCGCAAAATTTAATGCAAAACTAAAATGGTAATCTCTTCCAAAATTACTGTTATAATTATTAAAAATCGAAGCCATTTGAGTATAATATTCCATTGCATAATTATCATCTATTCTAAATGCTATGCCGGCTTTTTTTTCCACAAATTGAAGTTCTTCAGCAGATTTTGGGATTTCTGAAATATTATTTTTTTGTGCTAAAATTATTTGCGAAATTAGAATTATTCCAAATAAAATTGTCTTGAGGAAATTTATCATAATTAATCATTTCTTTTAAATAATACTTAAAATCCTTTTAACTTAATTTAGTTAAAATTGTTTCAAAACAAAATATCCGGTGATTTGCATCACATAAGAAAATCCTTTAAAAAACTAATCATATTAAAGGAATTTTTGATTTTTTAATTAGGCAAAAATTACTATCGCAATAATATCATCTTTTTTGTTTGTGAAAATTTATCAGTACTTAGAGTATAAAAATAAACTCCGCTTGCCAAATTTGAAGCATTAAATGCAATTTCATAATTTCCGGAATTTTGTTTGGCATTTACTAAAGTTGCAATTTCACTTCCTAAAATATTATAGATTTTGATAGCAACTTGAGAATTTTCGGGAATGCTATAAGATATTTTCGTTGCCGGATTAAATGGATTTGGATAATTTTGGTTTAGTACATAATAATTTGGAATTTCTTCATTTTTATTTTCAACTGAAGTTGTTCTACTTTTAGCCAAATACATTCCACTAATTTTTACAACTCCGGATTTGTAATTTGAACATTTAATATCAACCGAAATGAAATTTACATTTTCGGGAATTATAAGTTCTTTATTTCCATTTGATGATTGCTCTAAAGAATATTCAACCCAATCTTCTGTATCTGCAGGAAATTTATAAATTTCATTAATTTCACTTGAATATTCGCCAAAGGAAAAATAAACTTCTATTGAATCTCCAGTTGCTCCTTTGGTTTGAATTCTAAAATCATTTTTACCTTTTTCAATTCCGGCAAGATTTTCAACTCGGCAAATTCTAGAATTTGTTGAAATTGAATATGCATATTTTCCTATTCCGGCAACAACGGTATCAACTTCCCACTGTCCTTGTCCCGACCAATATCTTGGTGAATAACCATCCGGAACTCCATAAATATCCAATTCGGAAATATTTTTATCTAAATCAACATTTAATGCTGGGAACACATTGGCAAATTCGTCTGGTGTTTGATCATATAAAATTTCCGCCCATTCCGAATATGTTTTTATTGGAATATTGTTTAGGGTTGCCCAAGCGAGAATGCTGTCTATTTTTGCAAAATATAAATCGAGCGAATCAATTTCATAAAAATGTGCATGGCCAATTTGCATATAGTGTTTTGCAATTCTATCGGCAATAACATTTTTGCATTTTTCAACTGTCCAAGTATCATCAAAAAAATCACCCCACTGCATTTCAAATCTTTCATAATCATTCGGGTCAAATTCGTTATAAATCTGCCTACCCTTTTTTACAGCTGCACCGGCAACAAAATTAAATTCTTTTCCTAATGTTCTACTCAATTTTTCTTTTGATAATTGTGGAAAATCTCCGCCTGGTTGAATCCAAGTTTTAGGCGGTTCAAGATTAAATTCCAATGCTAATTTTCTTGTTTCATTTGCCAAAACATTAACAGCTTTATCAGAAATATGAACATTATTTTTACTTAGAATAAAATATTTTGTATGCCATGTAGTCGGTAAAAAAATTGGATCACCCCAAACATCAATAAAATAAATTTTATTATTTTCTACTGAACTTTTCTGAACTAAAGTATTTAATTCCGGTATATAAATATAAATTTCGTCTTCGGGTAAAGTTGTAAATCCATTTAATAATTGATTTTGGTAAACATCGCACATACCGGTTTTTGATGCTAATGTTGTGTCGACTTTGTCAAATTCAAGACAAATTTTATTATTTATAATATGATCAATTCCATCTATTGGAATATTTGTTCCTTCTAAGTAATATTCAGAAATTGGAAATTGAGTTGGAAAATAATTTGTTCTATGATTTGGAGTATGGTCCATAATTTCATGTCCCATTTCTTGAAGAGTTCTTATACTATCTTTATACTCTGGAGTTTTAAAATCATTTAAATTTAATGCAACGCAAAAATTTGCGTTATACTTTTTAAATACTTTTGCAATTTCCATATAATCAGCAATTTTAGCATTATCATCAAATCTAAAACAAATTCCACCTTTTTTTTCAAGATATAGACTGTCTTCAGAAAAAGCATCTAAATTTGAAGAAAATGGATTTGAAATTATTGATGTAAAAGAAAATAAAGCAATCAAAATTGTATTAATTATTATTTTATTTTTCATTGTAAATTTCCATTCCAAAGTTTTTTTACTCTTAAATAATTATTTTTATTCTTTCTGCAATAAGATGAAATTTTGAGGTAATTGTGTGATAAAAATCAATTAATTCAATATTTAATTAATTCGAAAATTACATGAAATAATTAAGCCTAAAGAATTTTAATTTTTTATTTTTTCTGATATAATTGCAGTTATTCTTTCAGCCGCTTTCCCATCCCATAATTCCGGAATATTACCTTTTTTAAGTTTTCCGTCAAGAATTTCCAAAGCAACTATTTTAGCTTTTTCCAAATCATTTCCTAAAAGTTGGTTTGTTCCAACTTCCACAGTAATTGGTCGTTCTGTTGAAGTTCTTAAAGTAATACATTGAATTCCCAAATATGTGGATTCTTCTTGAATTCCGCCGGAATCTGTTACAATTAATTCCGCATTGCTAGTTAAAGTTAGAAAATCCAAATATCCGATCGGTTCGGTTAAAATTAGATTTTTACTAATTTTTTCTATTAATCCAAAATCAGTAAGATTTTTTTTCGTTCTTGGATGAATTGGGAACAAAACTTTTCTCTTTTCTGCAAGTGTATTTAAAACATCAATTAATTTTATTAGCTGATCTTTTACATCAACATTACTTGGTCTATGTAAAGTTACCAAAACATATTTTTTTGGTTCTAGATCAAAATTATTGAGAAAATCAGAATTAACAATTTTTGGTTTAAAATAAACTAAACTATCAATCATAACGTTTCCGGTAAAAAATACTTTACCGTTTGAAATTCCTTCATTTTTCAAATTTTCCAAACCACTTTTTTCAGTAACAAAAAGTAAATCGGAAATCGCATCTGTTAAAACTCTGTTTATTTCTTCCGGCATTTCTCTATCACCACTTCTCAATCCAGCTTCAACATGCACAATTTTGATGTGTAATTTTGCAGCTGTTAAACTGCATGCAATTGTGGAATTTACATCACCAACAACAAGAATCATATCCGGTTTTTCTTCAAGCAGAATTTTCTCAAACTTTATCATTACATTTGCAGTTTGTTCTGCGTGACTTCCGCTCCCAACTCCTAAATAGAAATCCGGTTTTGGCAATTCCAAATCTTCAAAAAATACTTTTGACATTTTTTCATCATAATGCTGACCTGTATGACAAATCAAATGTTGAATTGAATCTTTATATTTTTGAAATGCTCTGTGAATTGGAGCAATTTTCATAAAATTTGGACGTGCACCAACTACGGATATTATTTTTTTCATCAATTTTCTCTTAACGATTTTTTCTTTATAATAATTTTGTTTGAACAAAAAAAAGCCGAAAAAAAGTTTTAGACTTTAATTCGGCTATATTTAAAAACTTAACTATGATTTTTTAATGTGTTTTGCTTTTATGCCATGTTTTTCGAAGGCATTTCTTGTATCTAAAATTAATTTAGAATTTTCTGCAATAAATTTATAATCATAATCAGAATGATCAGTACTTAGTACAACTAAATCATATTTCTTTAAATTTTGAGCAGTTAAAGGAACGGATTTCATTGTATAATTGTATTTTCTCATTTTAAACAATTTTGGAACGTATGGATCATTAAAATCAACTTTTGCACCTTTTCTTTCAAAAAGTTCAATTAATCGTAGTGATGGAGATTCACGCATATCATCAATATCTTTTTTGTAAGCTGCACCAAGAATTAAAACATTTGCACCATTTAATGCTTTCTTTTCATCATTCATAAATTTTGCAGCATTCTCAACAACATAATATGGCATATAAGTGTTGATTTCTCCGGCAAGTTCAATAAATCTTGTGTTAACTTCATATGCGCGTGCTTTCCAAGTTAAATAGAAAGGATCGATAGGAATACAATGTCCGCCTAAACCCGGGCCCGGATAAAATGGATTATACCCAAATGGTTTTGTTGATGCTGCGGCAATAACTTCCCAAATATCAATATCCATTCTTTCAAAAACCATTTTTAATTCATTTACTAAAGCAATGTTTACTGAGCGATAAATATTTTCAACTAATTTTGTAGCTTCGGCAACTTTTGGCGATGAAACCGGAACTGTTTTTACAATTACATTATTGTAAAGTTCGGTTGCAATTTTAACGCATTTTGGTGTTACACCACCAATAACTTTTGGAATCGTTGATGTATTAAAATCTGGATTATTTGGGTCTTCTCTTTCCGGTGAAAATGCTAAATAAAAATCTTTTCCAACAACTAATTTTTTTGTTCCGGTTTTCTGAATCATCGGAGAATTTTCAAATAATGGCTGAAGAATTTCTTCTGTTGTTCCGGGATATGTTGTTGATTCTAATGTAACTAATTGCCCTTTTCTTAAATATTTTGAAATTGTCTCTGCAGTATTTACAACATAAGACATATCCGGTTCTCTGTGTTCATTTAAAGGTGTTGGGACACAAATAATTATTGCATCAACTTCCGGCAATCTTGTAAAATCAGATGTTGCTTCAAATTTCCCAGAATCTACAGCGGCTTTAATTCTTTTTTCTGAAATATGTTTAATATAACTTTTACCTTTTTTGAGTAATGGGATTTTTCTTTCATCTACATCAAATCCAATTACATTAAATCCTTTTAGAGAAAATTCTAATCCCAAAGGAAGTCCAACGTAACCAAGCCCAATAATTCCAACTTTTGCAGATTTGTTTTTAATTTTGTTTAAGAAATCCATATTGACCTTTTTATTTAGATTTTAATAATTTATTTAACTAAGACAAAAAAGCAGTATATATTTACCCAATGCAAATGATTTAAATCAAAAATTTTTATTTTTATGCCCAATGAATTAAATTTAATTCAAAAGGATTATTTAACAAACTATGTTTTGGCAAAATTCGTAAAGTATAACCAAAGTGACCGGTATTGTTACATCTAATTTCACCGGAAAATGTATGAATACCAACTTCCTCATTAGTTTTAACATAATTCATAATAACAAAACTATTTGAATTTGCATCGTTTCTATTATCGATTTTTCCGTAATAAATTTGAATATCAACGTCATTAGGTGAAAGTTTTCCTAATTCAACTTCACAACTAATTTTATATGATGAATCAACTTTCATCTCTGTTTTTGGATTTTCTTCGGAAACGCTTACGAATTTAATACTTTTCCAATTTTTTAATAATCCAGCTTTCCATTTAGAAAATTTCTTCGCCTCATCCCAATCATTTTCTAATATGAATTTTCTTCTATTCAAAGCTTTGTTATAATACTTATCCGTGTATTCAGAAACCATTCTATTAGTATTGAAAACTGGACCAAGATTTTTCATTGATTCTTTCATCATGTGAATCCATTTCCTTGGAAGTTTATCTTCACCTCTATCGTAAAAAGTAGTAACAATTTCTTTTTCTAAAGTTTCATAAATTAGGCGGGATTCAATCTCATCTTGATAATCAGTATTTTGATATTCTTCGCCATTTCCAATCTTCCAGCCTAATTCTCTTTGATATGCTTCATCCCACCAGCCATCTAAAATGCTAAAATTCAAACCTCCGTTTGCAATTATTTTCATTCCGGAAGTTCCGCTAGCTTCCAAAGGTCTTCTTGGATTATTTAACCAAACATCACAGCCTTCAACCATATATCGTGCAATGTTCATATCGTAATTTTCCAAGAAAACAATTCTTTTTCTAAAGAGTGGATCTTTTGATATTGAAACCAATTCTTGAATTAATTTTTTACCTTCTTCATCTTGAGGATGTGCTTTTCCCGCAATTATAAATTGCACCGGTCGATCGGGATTTGTTAAAAGGTCCGAAAGTCTTTCAATATCTCTTAAAATTAATGTTGCACGTTTGTAAGTTGCAAATCTTCTGGCAAAACCAATTGTTAGTGCGGAAGGATTAAGAACTTCCTTTGCAGCATCAATTTCTATGCTTGAAGCACCTCTGGAAATAAGTTGCTTTCTCAATCTCTTACGAGCAAACGAAACCAATCTTTCTCGTCTTCTTTCGTGCGTATTCCATAATTCTTCATCGGGAATTTCATCAACAGCTTTCCAAGCATCGTTATCACCATTTCCGGAAGCAAAATCTTCACCCAAATATCTTGTTAAAAGTTCAGACATTTCCGAAGATAAATGCGAACGTGTGTGAATTCCGTTAGTAATATGTTCAATCGGAATTTCATCAAAGGGAATATCCGGAAATCCTTGAGTCCACATTTTTTTTGAAACAACACCATGAAGTTTACTTACTCCGTTTACCATTCCCGCCATATTCATTGCTAAATGTGCCATATTAAAGTTTGCCGGAGGTTTATTTTGAATAATTGTTCCCAATTGGTAAAACTGTTTATCAGAAATTTTTAATTCTTCTCTGTAATATTTTCCGAAATATGACTCAACCATATCATTTCCAAAAACATCAATACCGGCGGGAACCGGTGTATGAGTTGTGAATATATTAGAGAAATTTCCTATATCTTTTGCTTGATCAAATGTTAATCCTTTTTGTATTAGTAAACGAATTCTTTCTAAAGCTAAAAATGCAGAATGCCCTTCGTTCATGTGGCAAACTAAAGGTTTTATATTTAATTCGTGTAAAGCTCTAATTCCACCAATTCCAAGAATTATTTCTTGCTGAATTCTTGTTTCTTTATTTCCACCATAAAGTGCACGAGTAATTTTTTTGTCTTCGTCATTGTTTTCCGGAACATTTGTGTCTAATAAATACAACGGAACTCTTCCAACTTGGATTTTCCAAATTTGGAAATAAACTTGTCTACCGGGAAAATCTAAAGAAATTTTGACTGGTGAATTATCTTCAGTTGTAACTAATGTCATTGGTAAATTTAAAAAATCAGAAATTGGATATTGTTCTTGCTGCCATCCATCAGCAGCTAAATACTGCTGAAAATATCCTTCTTTGTAACATAAGCCAATTCCAACTAAAGGAATACCTAGATCACTTGCGGATTTTAGATGATCTCCAGCTAAAACTCCTAAACCTCCGGAATAAATTTGCAGACATTCAGTTAATCCAAATTCAGCGGAAAAATATGCAATAAATGGTGTTTCAGCAGATCCATATTTTTTCTGATACCAAGTTGAGTCTTCTAAATAAATATTTAACTGCAAATAAACTCTATTCATGTGAGAAACAAATCCGTCATCTTCAGTCATCTCATTTAATTTTTTTTGACTAATTTTCCCAAGCATCATAACCGGATTGTGATTTGTACTTTCCCATAAATCACGGTCTAATCTCCAAAAAAGTTCTTGCGCATCATGATTCCAACTCCAATAAACGTTATATGCAATTTCTCTTAACGGTTCTAATTTTTCCGGCAAAGAAGGAATTACACTAAAATTTCCAATAAAATTGACCATTATATCTCCTATTATGTATTTTTCTTAATTCAAATTCATTATTTTACATTATAAAGTGTAAAATTACTTATAATCAAATATTTATATTGCATAGAAAATAAAAGTTTACAGAATAATATCAAAGTTGATTTTTATATTTATTCTATAATTTGTTGAAATACAATGACATTATCGATTCTTTTAATAATAACTTACATTATCGGATCATTTCCAACAGGATTTATCGTTCTAAAAATAACTCATAATTTAGATATTCGAAAAGTCGGTTCCGGAAATGTTGGAACATTAAATTCTTTTGAAGTTACAAATTCTAAGAAAATTGGAATTTTTGTACTTTTTGTTGATTTGATCAAAGGAATAATTTCTATAATATTGGCAAAATTACTAATTCCAAATGATTTCTTTGCAGCCGTTTTAGCTTTAAATTCAGCAGTTTTAGGTCATTGCTATTCAATTTGGATAAAATTTTCCGGAGGTAGAGGTTTAGCAACTGCAGCTGGTGGAGCGTTAGTTTTATCTCCGGCAATTTTAATAATTTGGTTATTTAACTGGGTAATTATGAAAAAAATTAGTTCAAATATTCATGTATCAAATTTTGGGGCAACAATAATGGTAATCATTTTTTCAATATTTTTTTCGGAAGAACTAAATTTAATTACATTTCCACCAGCGGAAGAAGGATTAATTTTTATATTTTCCATATCTTTACTGATGTTTATAATTCTAACAAAACACATTACTCCTTTAAAAGAAATTATTTACAAAAATTAGGTTGAAACAAGTAAAATGAAAAATTTGAAATATGTTTTTTTGTCTTCGTTCATAACTTTACTTTTTGCATCTATTATATTTGCATATTTTTATTACGAAAAAATCAATAATTCTAATGATCAAAATCAGTTAAACTTACCATCGGAAAGTCGGCAGCAAATTACTGAAAACAGTTCCATCATTCCCGCTAACATTAGAAAACTTGTTGATAATACAGTTACAAATAGTCGCGAGAATATTATTACAAGTACAGTTAAAAATGTAAGCTCGGCAATTGTTGGAATTAACGTAACTCAAACAAGATATTTTAGAGATCCATATAGTTTCTTTTTTGATAGAGTATACGAAAGACAAATTCCCGGTGTTGGTTCTGGTGCAATTATTTCTCCAGATGGATACATTATTACAAATGATCATGTTGCCGGAGATGCCGATAAAATAGTTGTTACAATGACAGACGGAACAGAATACAAAGCTGAATTAGTTGGAACCGATCAATCATCTGATATTGCATTGTTAAAAATTAATGCAAGAAATCTTCCGTATATTCAATTTGGAAATTCTGATGATATTTTAATCGGTGAGTGGGTTATTGCACTTGGCAATCCATTTGGACTTTTTGAAATCAATGATAAACCTACTGTAACTGTTGGTGTTGTAAGCGCATTAAACATGAATTTAGGATTGATCCAAGATAGATACTATTTAAAGATGATTCAAACAGATGCTTCAATAAATTCCGGCAACAGCGGCGGACCATTAGTGAATAGTGTTGGTGAAATGATTGGAATGAACACAATCATTTGGCAAGAAAATCAAGGCGGAAGTATTGGCGTTGGTTTTGCAATTCCAATTAATACAATAAAAGATATTATAGAAGAATTAAAATCAAATGGATTTGTTAACAGAGATTTTTGGACTGGAATCAGTATTCATCCAATAGATGATGCAATCGCAAAATATTATAAATTAAACAGCACGTATGGAGTTATAATTTCAAATGTTGATAGAAGATCTCCAGCAGAAAAAGCTGGATTGGAAGTTGGAGATGTAATCTTAGAAGTAAACGGAGCAAAAATTAATAACGATAAAACTATTTTATATGTTTTTCATCAAGCAAGAACAAATGATATTTTAAAACTAAAAGTTCTCAGAGATAATAACACTCTTTTTATAAATATAAAATTAGAACCAAAACCATGATAGAAAGATATACTCGCCCGGAAATGGGAAAAATTTGGGAAGATGAATTTAAATTTTCAACTTGGTTAAAAATAGAAATTTTAGCTTGCGAAGCTCGTGCTGAAATGGGCGAAATTCCTAATGAAGATTTAGAAATTATTAAATCCAAAGCAAATTTTGATGTAAAAAGAATTTTAGAAATTGAAGAAGAAACCAAACATGATGTAATTGCATTTCTTACGAATGTTGCGGAATATGTCGGTCCGGAATCTCGTCATATTCATTACGGAATGACTTCATCAGATATTTTAGATACAACACTTTCTTACCAAATGAAAGCTGCCGGCGAAATTTTATTAAACGATTTAGAAAAATTAAAAATTGCACTTAAGAAAAAAGCACTTGAATATAAAAAAACAGTTTGCGTTGGAAGAAGTCATGGAATTCACGCAGAGCCAACAACTTTCGGATTAAAATTTGCGCTTTGGTACGAAGAAACAAAAAGAAATATTTTAAGATTAAAATCTGCAATTGAAACTATAAGTGTGGGACAAATTTCCGGTGCAGTTGGAACTTTCGATCATCTTTCTCCAAAAGTTGAAGAATATGTTTGCACAAAAATGGGATTAAAACCAGCTCCAGTTTCAACACAAGTAATTCAAAGAGATCGTCATGCAGAATTTCTTTCAACATTGGCAATTATTGGTGCAACTTTAGAAAAAATTTCAATTGAAATTAGACATTTACAAAGAACTGAAGTTTTAGAAGCGGAAGAATTTTTTTCAAAAGGACAAAAAGGTTCATCGGCAATGCCTCACAAAAGAAATCCGATTGTTTCTGAACGCATAACAGGTTTAGCAAGATTGCTTCGCGGAAATGCATCTGCAGCTTTAGAAAATGTTGCACTTTGGCACGAAAGAGATATATCACATTCTTCGGTTGAAAGAATTATTGTTCCAGATAGTACAATTATCTTAAATTATATGTTGAATCTTATGATAAATTTGATTGATAATATTTTAATTTATCCGGAAAATGCAATTGAAAATTTGAATAAAACACGCGGATTAATATTTTCGCAAAAAGTGTTGTTAGCATTAGTTGAAAAAGGTGTTACACGCGAAGAAGCTTATAAAATTGTCCAAACATCAGCAATGAAAGTTTGGCAAGAAAAATCCACAAATTTAGAAACAGAATTAAATTCATCGAACGAAATAAAAAAATATTTATCGGTAGATGAAATTGAAAAAATTTTTGACACAAACGAAATGGTTAAAAATGTTGATTACATTTTTAACCGATCTATTGAAATAAAATAGAAAGATAATTCATATGAGAATTCTTTTTTCAATATTACTTGCATCACTCTTAATTTCATGTAGTCACACAAATGAAGTATTAAAAGTTGGAGAAAAAGCACCGGATTTTTCCTTACAAGATTCTAAAGGAAATGAGTTTACACTTTCAGATTATCGTAATGAAACTCCGGTAATTATTTATTTTTATCCAAAAGCAAATACTCCGGGATGCACAAAAGAAGCTTGTGGAATTAGAGATAATTATTCAAAATTTGAAGAAAGCGGAATCAAGGTCTTCGGAATTTCTACAGATTCAAAAGATGCAATTCAACAATTCATTGCTGATCACAATTTGAATTTCACGCTTTTATCAGATGAAAGTAAAGAAGTTTCGCAAAAATATGGTGTTTTGAATGAATCAGGAAAAGCGAATAGAATTACTTTTATTATTGATAAATACGGAAATTTATCAAATATCTTAAAAGATATAAATGTCGAAACTCATGCAGATCAAGTATTTGAATTGGCAAAAAAATTATTGTAATCAGCAATTATAAAATCTAAAACCTTTCAAAGATTATTGCATCATATAATTTGATTTATTGAGCTCTTGACAATTTTTTTTTACTTTCATATATTAGCACTCGTCTTTAATGAGTGCTAATTTTAAAAGGAGAAAAAAATGAAAGAATTCAAAATTAAACCTCTGGAAGACAGAGTAATAGTAAAACCAAATAACGCGGTAGAAAAAACAAAAGGTGGTATAATTTTACCGGATACTGCAAAAGAAAAACCAATTGAAGGAACAATTGTAGCAGCTGGTCCAGGAAGAATTAAAGATGACGGCAACAAAATTTTAATGAGTGTAAAAGTTGGTGATAAAGTTTTATACGGAAAATATTCCGGGAATGAAATTACAATAGATGACGAACAATATCTAATAATGCGTGAAAGCGATATTTTCGGAATCTTATCATAGATTTTAATTTTAACAAACAAAATAAAGAGGATAAAAATGGCAGCAAAAATAGTTGAATTTGGCACTGATGCTCGCGCTGATTTAAAAGTTGGCGTTGATAAACTAGCCAATGCAGTAAAAGTTACTTTGGGTCCAAAAGGAAGAAATGTAGTAATTGATAAAAAGTTTGGCGCTCCAACAATTACAAAAGATGGTGTAACAGTTGCAAAAGAAATTGAATTGGAAAATGCAACTGAAAATATGGGTGCTCAAATGGTAAAAGAAGTTGCTTCAAAAACCAGTGATGTTGCGGGTGACGGAACAACTACAGCTACAGTTTTAGCTCAAGCAATTTTTAGAGAAGGATTGAAAAATGTTACCGCTGGCGCAAATCCAATGGATTTAAAAAGAGGAATTGATATTGCTGTAACAAAAGTTGTAGAATATTTAAGATCAATTTCCAAAGAAGTTGGCGGTAAAGATGAAATTGCACAAGTTGGCTCAATTTCAGCTAATAATGATAAAGCAATCGGTGAATTAATTTCTGATGCAATGGATAAAGTTGGTAAAGATGGCGTTATCACAGTTGAAGAAGCTAAAGGAACTGAAACCGGATTAGAAATCGTTGAAGGTATGCAATTCGATCGTGGTTATTTATCGCCTTATTTTGTTACAGATTCTGAAACAATGGAAGCCATTTTAGAAAGCCCACAAATTTTAATTCATGATAAAAAAATCTCTTCGATGAAAGACCTTCTTCCTGTACTTGAAAAAGTTGCTCAAGCTGGAAGACCACTTTTAATCATTTCTGAAGATTTGGAAGGCGAAGCATTAGCTACTTTAGTTGTTAATAAATTAAGAGGTACTTTAAGAGTTGCTGCTGTAAAAGCTCCGGGATTTGGAGATAGAAGAAAAGCAATGTTGGAAGATATTGCAGTATTAACTGGCGGAACTGTAATTTCTGAAGAAAGAGGTTATAAATTAGAAAATGCAACTGTTGAATTTTTAGGAACCGCTAAAAAAGTTGTAATTGATAAAGACAACACAACAATTGTTGAAGGTGCTGGCGAAAGCGATGAAATTAAAAAACGAGTAAATGAAATTAAAGCTCAAATTGAAAATACAACTTCAGATTATGATAGAGAAAAATTACAAGAAAGATTAGCAAAACTATCTGGCGGTGTTGCAGTATTGAAAATCGGTGCAGCAACTGAAATAGAAATGAAAGAAAAGAAAGCAAGAGTTGAAGATGCTTTACATGCTACTAGAGCAGCTGTTGAAGAGGGTATTGTTGCCGGTGGTGGTGTTGCATTAGTTAGAGCAGCAACTGTTCTTGATGATTTAAAAGGTGCAAATTCGGATCAAACAACCGGAATTAAAATTGTACAAAAAGCAATGGAAGAACCTTTAAAACAAATCGTTAATAATGCTGGATTAGAAGGAGCAGTTGTATTGAATAAAGTTAAGGAAGGAAAAGATGATTATGGATTTGATGCTTCATCTGATGAATATGTTAATATGATTTCTGCTGGTATTATTGATCCAACAAAAGTTACAAGAACTGCTTTAGAAAATGCAGCTTCAGTATCATCATTGTTAATAACTACAGAAGCAGTAGTTTATGAAAAGAAAACTGAAGAAAAAGCTCCGATGATGCCTCCTGGTGGTATGGGTGGTATGGATGGAATGTATTAATGTTTGGTTTCAATCACATAAAAAAGCCCAACTTTCGTTGGGCTTTTTTATTGTACAATCAAAATTTTATAAATATGTTGCTTTAAATTTATCAAATTGAAAAATTCTTAATTTAGAACCTTCCAATTCTATCAATCCTTTTTTTGCAAATGAATGGAGTGTTCTTGAAATTGTCTCTCTTGAAGTTCCAGCCATATTTGCCAAATCTTGTTGTAAAGGAAGTTTATCAATTTCAACTGCACCGGAACGAATTCTGCCATGATCATTAGCTAATTGAACGATAACCGTTGCAACTTTTCCTTCTGCGTCTTTAAGTGAAAGAGATTTAATTTGCATATCAGCAGTTCTTAATCTTTTTGATAATTCTTGCATTAATGCAATTGAAATTTCGGGGTGTTCTTTTAGAAATTCTAAAAATTGATTTCGCTGTATAATAAATAATTCCGAGTCTTCAATAGCTGTTACAGTTGCAGATCTTGATAATCCATCAAGTAAAGCCATTTCGCCAAAAATATCTGCTTCGGAAAGTATATTTAATATTACTTCTCTTCCGTCATTACTTGTTCTTGTTACTTTTACTTTTCCGGTTATAATAATAAATAGTGCACCGCTTTCATCTTCTTCCATTAAAATTATTGTTTCTTTTTTAAATGCTTTCCTTACTCCAACTTGAGATATTTGTTCAATTGTTTCATCTGGTAAATCAGAGAAAATTGGAACATAATACAAAAAGTCAGATGATGATTTCATGTAACCCTCCCGAATGAGTGCACAACAAAATTATTACTAAACAAAAACAATTTTATTCTTTAATATATTATTTTATTTTGAAAATGTTTACAAATTTTTTCAAAACAAAATACAATTTGTAGAATTTCTTTAGTAGGATTTACTTTTTTTAGGGATTCTATTTTGAAGTATACTTTTTGCCGGTTCTTTGATTTGGTCAAGGTAAATATCACTTGAAATTTCTGGTATATGCATTAATGATTTTCTGTCAACAAATTCAATGCTCGAATCAAAATTATGTAATATTAATCCACTTCCAAAACGTTCAATTTTTTGATATGAAATTGGAATTATTTTTCTACCTCTTTTATTTAATAATCCGTACTTATTCCCTTTTTTAATTTTTGTAATTCCAAACATTCCATAAAAAGGAAAAAGTGAATCATACTTTTCGGAAGAAATTTCTTCCCCGTTTTCATTATAAATTTTCCAGAAAGAACCTTCTCTGGCAGCAATTAATTTTAAACCAAACGAAAGTCTAAAAACTTCATTAAACTGCAGAGGAAGAATTTCATTGCCATCTAAATCGTTAATTCCCCAAAGTTCATTTTCTTTAAAACGGATAGTATTTGATAGAATACCAATATATTGATATTTATTCTTCACATACATTTTTTTGGGTTGCATAACTTTTCCGTATAAGTTTAATTTCTATATTGAAAAATAAACTTTTTGAAAAAAATTTGTGTGAGTTACAACACTATATTTTATTGAAAATTATTGAGAAAGAAACCCATTTTTTTTACCCTTTCTCAATGAAAATATTTTAAAAAGATTATTTTAAGAAAATTTAAATTATTTAATTTTTTATAATTAATTTAGTTTTAAATAATTTATAATTCATTGCATCTGTTAGAGCCATTAAACTGGCTTCAATTATATTTTCAGAAAGTCCTACAGTTGACCAATTAATTTCGCCGTCGCTAGATTCAATCAAAACTCTAACTTTTGCTTTCGTCCCATTTTTATCGCCAAGAACTCTTACTTTATAATCAATCAATTTAATTTGTCCAATTTCTGGGAAAAATCTCATTAAGGCTTTTCTTAATGCACTGTCTAATGCATTTACAGGACCATTTCCATCCGCTGCAGTATGCTCAATTTCTCCATTTACTTCAACTTTTAAAACTGCTTCGGAATAGTGAATATTATTTTGATCTTGTAAAACATTAACTTTGGCATATTTCACCGAAAAGAACGGCTTATATTCTTTTAATTCACTTCTTAATAAAAGTTCAAACGTTCCTTCTGCACCGTCAAATTGGTAACCATCAAACTCCATTGATTTTAAATAATTCACAAAATTTTTGCTAAACTCTTTTTCTTCAGGAAGATTTATTCCAAATTCTTTTGCTTTATATCGAATATTACTTTGTCCCGATAAATCAGATACTACTACTCGTTGTTTATTTCCAACGGTTTTCGGATCTAAATGTTCATACATTCTACTGTCTTTTAAAACTGAGCTAACGTGAATTCCTCCTTTGTGGGCAAATGCTGAAAGACCGACAAACGGCGCTCTTGTATTTGGTTCAATATTCATTATTTCAGAAATGAAATGAGAAATTGAGGTTGTTTTTGTAACGTCTAATTTATCTGAAAATTTATGTCCCATTTTAAAAACTACATTTGGAATAATGCTTGATAAATTTGCATTACCGCATCTTTCACCAACTCCGTTTATTGTTCCTTGAATATGGACTGCTCCGGCTTTTATTGCCATCAATGAATTAGCAACACCGAGATCTCCATCATTGTGTGCATGAATTCCAATGGGTAAATTAAATTTATTTTTGACATCAGTTACTATATCAAATATTTCATTTGGTAAGGTTCCTCCATTTGTATCACAAAGAACCAAAACGGATGCCCCGGCTTGCTCCGCTGCTTTCAACATTTTTAATGCAAATTCAGCATCATCTTTATAACCATCAAAAAAATGTTCCGCGTCATAAATTATTTTGCGACCTTCTTTAACAAGAAATTCAACTGAATTGAAAATGAGTTCCTCATTTTGAGCATCAGTTAAACCCAAACTCTTTTCAGAATGGAATCTCCAAGTTTTCCCAAATATAGAAATATATGGTGTTTCTGCTTTAAGTAAAAGCTGCAAGTTATTATCTTGGTTTATCTTATCTGGATATCTTGCAGTTGAGCCGAATGCACAAACTTTTGCGTGTGATAATTCCAGATTTTTAACTAATCGAAAATATTCCTCATCTTTTGGGTTACTTCCAGGCCAACCACCTTCAATAATATCGACACCAAAGGTATCTAATTTTTGGGTAATTAATAATTTGTCTTGAAGTGAAAGATTAATTCCCTCACCTTGAGTTCCATCTCTAAGAGTTGTATCAAATAGTTCAATTTTCATAATTTTTCTTTTTTTATATCATGTTATTTTTTCTAGCATACTCAAAAATTCCGCCCGCTTCAACAATCGGGAGTACGCTTCCAAGTTGCTTAAGATAATAAACAGAATTAGTTGAATTATTTATTAGCTGATAATTTTCCAAATCAATTTCAATTTCATCACCAGTTGCAATTATTTCATTTAATTTTTGATTTGATTCTAATGGAACTAAAAATCCGCCGTCAACAGAATTTCTGTAAAAAATTCTAGCGTAAGATTCTGCAATTATTGCTTTTACGCCAGCTTTATTAAGTGCAAATGGAGCGTGCTCCCTTGATGATCCGCAGCCAAAATTTGAACCGCCAATAATCACATTGAATTCTGATAAATACTGTCCATCCTCTATAAATGGCTTTCCACCATTTGGCAAACCCGCTTGATTTATCGGAACTCCGGATAATGCAAATTGTCCGTATTTCTTTGATTCATCTTCATCAGTTAAACTATAAACTAAATGTTCTGCGGGAATTATTTGATCTGTATCAATATTATTTCCCAAAACAAATGCTTTACCTTTAATAATTTTTTCCATGTTAACCTAATTTTTAAATAACATTTTAATTACAGAAAATCTCTTGGATCAGTTATTATTCCATTTACTGCAGAGGCTGCAACCGTTAACGGAGAAGCTAAATAAACTGATGATTTCTTACTTCCCATTCTTCCGGGGAAATTTCTATTTGTTGTTGAAATAACAACATCCATATCAACACTTCTTCCAACTGTATCATCTGGTCCGCCAAGACAAGCTGCACAAGAACTTTGAGCAATAACGCAACCGGCATTGACAAAAATTTCTTTCAGTGAAATTCCATTATATGTTTCTATTTCCAAATCTTTTGCTATTTGAGTAGAAGCAGGTACAACGAAAGTCGGAACTTTAACTTTATTCCCAAATAAAATTTTTGATGCAAATTTGAAATCAGAAAGTTTTCCGCCCGTGCACGAGCCAATATATGCTTTTGTCAATTTTGTCCCTTCCACATTTCTTACAGTGTCTCTATTATCGGGGCTGTGAGGTTTTGCAACTAATGGCTCCATTTTATTTACATCATAATTAAATTTGCTTACGTATTTTGCATCAACATCACTATTAAAAATTTCATATTCATACACACCTTTAGATTTCACATAATCTTCTGTAATTTGATCTGCGGCAATAATTCCATTCATAGCTCCAGCTTCAATTGCCATATTTGTGAGAGTCATTCTTTCATTCATATCAAGTGAAAAAACACCTTCTCCATCAAATTCTAATGCGCGATATGTCCCACCATCAGTTGTAATATCTCCAAGAATTGCAAGAATTAAATCTTTTGCAGTTAAATATTCCGGCAATAATCCATTAAATGTGAATTTCATTGTATCCGGAATTTTTTCCCAAATTTTTCCAGTACCTAAAATAAATGCCGCGTCAGTATTTCCAACTCCGGTTGAAAACATTCCGAAAGCTCCGGAAGTACATGAATGTGAATCCGTTCCAATTAAAACTTTTCCGGGAACATTGTAACCTTCTTCTGCAAGTGCAATATGGCAAACTCCTTTGTATCTTTCAGTGCCAACATCATAATAATTATCTATTTGGTATTCACTTGCAAACTGGCGAAGAATTTCAACATTTCTGTTTGCATGCTTATTTGCTGTAAAGATATAATGATCCGGGAAAATTACTAATTTATCTTTATCCCAAATTTTTGCTTTTGAACCAAATTGTTCTTTCCAAATACCAATAGTTGGTGGTCCGCAAACATCGTGTGTCATTAAAGTATCAACATTTAACCAAACGCTTTCGCCCGGAGTAACATTTCTCAATCCGGCAGATTTTGCTAATATTTTCTCAGTAATTGTCATGCCCATAGTTTTATCCTTTATACAACTTTTGTCAATTCACTTTGTGAATTAAATTTTTTATCTAATTGAATTGATGTATTTTTTTTATTTAACGCACTTAAATAAGCCAATGCGCTTGCTTCAATAATATCTGTTGAAATTCCTCTTCCAGTAAATGATTTAGAGTTACTTCTTATTCTTACTAAAACTTCACCTAAAGCTTGTCTTCCGGATGTAACAGATCTAACATTATATGATTCAACTTCCGGATGAATACTTAAAGCACGCTCAATTGCGTTAAATACTGCATCTATTGGTCCATCGCCAATTGCAGATTCTTGAATAATTTTTCCATCGACTTTAATTCGCACAACCGCATTTGGTATTGAATTTGATCCGGAAGTAATTTGCAAATGATCTAATGAATATAAATCATCTTTGTGAGAAATTGTATCACCCATTAAAATTCGCAAATCTTCGTCAAATACTTCTTTCTTTTTATCAGCAAGTTTTGTGAATTCATCATAAAGTTGAATTAATTGTTCTTCGCTTACTTCATAGCCAAGTTCATTTAATCTTGATTTTAATCCATGTCTTCCAGAATGTCTTCCTAAAATAATTTTGGTTTTGGGATATCCGACAATTTCCGGAGTCATTATTTCATAAGTCTCTCTGTTTTTCAACATACCATCTTGATGAATTCCGGATTCATGTGCAAACGCATTTTCGCCAACAATTGCTTTATTCCGTTGAACCAAAATTCCGGTAAATCCGGAAACCAATTTGCTAGAATTATAAATTTCTCTTGTGTTTATATCTGTATCAAAATTTAATAAATCTCCGCGGACTTTTAACGCCATAACAATTTCTTCCAACGAAGCATTTCCGGCGCGCTCACCAATTCCATTTATTGTGCACTCTACTTGTCTTGCACCATTCTCTATTGAAGCAATTGAATTTGCAACTGCTAAACCCAAATCATTATGACAATGAACGCTGATAATCGCTTTATCAATATTTTTAACACGACTTTTTAATTCTCTTATTTTATTTCCAAATTCTGTTGGAAAAGTATATCCGGTTGTGTCCGGAATATTTACAACATTTGCACCGGCTTCAATTGCTGCTTCAATTACTTCCGATAAATATCCGATATCTGTTCTTCCGGCATCTTCTGCAGAATACTCAACATCGCTGCATAAAGATTTTGCATACGCAACAGAATCAAAAGTCATTTTAAGAATTGTTTTACGTTTTTCCTCAAGAGAAATGCCATATTTTTCATGACCAAATTTTCCAAGAATGTGATAATCCGAAGTACTAGTAAAAGTATGAATGCGTTTATATTTAGCCGGCTGTAAAGCTTTAAAAGCTGCATCAATATCTTTTTCATTCGCTCTGGAAAGTCCGGCAATAATTTTTTCCACTTCCGAGGAAATTGCATGAACGGCATCAAATTGTGCGGGAGAAGAAACCGGAAAACCCGCTTCAATAACGTCAACATTTAATTTTGCAAGCTGATGCGCAATTTCAAGTTTTTCATAAATATTTAATGAGGCTCCCGGAGATTGTTCGCCATCGCGTAACGTAGTATCAAATATTATAATTTTTTCTTTCATAATTTCCTCAAATTTGAATTACTAAAGTAAAAACACTCCGATAGCTTCTTCCGTAAAAACCTTTTCTATATTATTGATAATTAGCGATGTCATTTCTGTTGTTGAAACAACTTTACTTTCTGAAGTAGCAATATCAGAAGTTCTAAAACCCTCATCTAATGTTAATGTTATTCCTTTCTCAATAATTTCTGCGGCTTTAGTCATACCAAATGATAAATCAAACATCATTGCTGCAGAAGAAATTGCTGCTATAGGATTTGCTTTGTTTTGTCCGGCAATATCCGGTGCGCTTCCATGAACCGGTTCATAAAGCGAATATTTATTTCCCAAACTTGCCGATGGCAACATTCCTAAACTTCCGGTTATCATTCCGGAAATATCGCTTAAAATATCGCCAAAAATATTTCCAGTTAGAATTACATCAAATTGTTTAGGATTTCGTACAAGCTGCATTGCCGCATTATCAACATACATGTGATTCAATTTTATATCCGGATAATCTTTGTGAACTTTCTCTACCACATTTCGCCAAAATTGTGAAACCTCAAGAACATTTGCTTTATCAACACTTGTTACAACTTTTTCTCTTTTTGCGGCAATCTCAAAAGCTTTTCTTGCAATTCGTTCAACTTCATGAGTTGAATAAATCATTGTGTTCCAGCCTTTGTTTTCATCCATACCGCGCGGTTGACCAAAATAAATTCCGCCGGTTAATTCTCTAAGAACAATAAAATCAGTTCCATCCAAAACATCTTTTTTTAATGTAGAATTATCCAACATGGAAGGATAAATTCTTGCCGGTCTAATATTTGCAAAAAGCTCTAATTTTTCCCTTAGCTTAAGCAAAGCCGCTTCCGGCTTTAAGTGATGCGGAAGTTTTTCCCATTGCAATCCGCCAACAGCTCCAAGAAATACCGCATCGGAATTATAACATCCTTGAAGAGTTTCTTCGGTTAACGGAGTTCCAAATTTATCATAACAATTTCCGCCAATTGCGTATTCATTAAATTCAATTTTTAAATTGAATTTTTCTGCAATAAAACTTATAACTTTTACAGCAGCATTTGTAACTTCAATTCCAATACCGTCTCCAGGTAAAAGTGCAATTTTATAATTCATAAATCCTCAATTACTTTTTATTCTTTAAAAGCCAAGACATCATATTTCTTAATTCACCGCCAACTTTTTCAATTCCATGTTCTTGATTTGACTTGCGAAGATTGCTAAAATTTGGTGATCCATTTTTAATTTCACTTATAAATTCATTTGCAAAACTTCCGTCTTGAACTTCTGTCAAAATTTTCTTCATTTCATTTTTCGTTTCTTGAGTAATTAATCTTGGACCTCTTGTCATTCCGCCGTATTCCGCAGTATCACTTACAGAAAAATTCATTCTTGAAAGTCCGCCTTCATAATAAAGATCAACAATTAATTTCATTTCGTGCATACATTCAAAATATGCTAATTCCGGTGGATATCCAGCTTCAACTAAAACTTCAAATCCGGCTTTAATTAATTCTGCCGAACCGCCGCACAACACAGCTTGTTCACCGAATAAATCTGTTTCAGTTTCATTTTTAAAATTTGTTTCGATAACTCCGGCTTTAGTTCCGCCAATTCCTTTTGCCCAAGCCAATGCTAAATCAAGTGTGTTTCCGGTATAATCTTGATGAACTGCAATTAAACACGGAACTCCATTTCCTTGTTCATAAGTCCTGCGAACTAAATGCCCCGGACTTTTTGGTGCAATCATCATTACATTTACATTTGCTGGAGGAACAATTTGTTTATAATGAATATTAAATCCATGACCAAAAGCTAATGTATCACTTTCTTTTAGATATGGAGCAATTTCAGAATCGTAAACAGATTTCTGAGTTTGATCCGGTAAAAGAATCATAATAACGTTGGAATTTTTTACCGCTTCTGAAACTGTATAAACTTTTAATCCAGCTTCTTCAGCAACTTTCCAATTCTTACTGTTTTCTTTAAGCCCAACACAAACATTCATTCCGCTATCTTTTAGATTTAGTGCATGCGCGTGTCCTTGACTTCCATATCCAAGTACCGCTATATTTTTATTTTTTAGTAACTCTAATGACGCATCTTGATCATAATAAACTTTCATTGTTACTCCATTTATTTTAATTTATTTTTTTTGCTTGCAGGTTGAATTTGTTCTCCTCTTTTCATCGCAATGGTTCCAGATCTCGCCATTTCTTTAATTCCAAATGGAAGGAATATATTCACAGCAGCTTCAATTTTTTCTGGAGGTCCGGTAATTTCCAAAGTAATACTTTTATTGTTTATATCAACAACTTTACCTCTAAAAATATCACTTAAATTTTTTATTTCTTGTATAGAATTATTTTCAAGACTTACTTTTATAAGTGCAAGTTCACGAACTGTTTTCGGTTCCTTACTTAAATCAACTACCTTAATTGTGTCAATCAACCTATTCAATTGTTTTACAACTTGATCTAAAATCTGATCATTACCTTCGGTAACAATTGTCATTCGAGAAACTTCTTCAATTTCAGTTTGACCAATTGAAATAGAGTCTATATTAAATCCTTTTCCACTAAACATTGTTGCAACTCTATCAAAAGCTCCAAACCTATTTTCTACTAAAACAGAAATTATTCTTTTCATATATTACACCATTTTTTTAGGATTTAGTCTTTTTACAATCATATCACTAACAGAACCGCCAGAAGGCACCATTGGAAATACCATATCTTCTTTCACAACTTTAAATTCAATAAGAGTTGGACCATCATTATAATTTAAAACTTTATCAATAAGTTCATCAACTTCTTCAATTTTATCTGTTGAAAATGATTTAACACCAAAAGCATCAGCAACTTTTGTAAAATCCGGATTACTTTTACTTAAATCAGTAAAGCTATATTTTTCTGCATGATATAATTCCTGCCATTGTCTAACCATTCCCAAAAAGCTATTATTGAGAATTATAAATTTTATGGGAAGTTTATAAGCTACTGCTGTTATTAATTCTTGTATATTCATTTGGAAACCACCGTCTCCATTAAATGAAATTATGGTTTTACCCTTATTTGCGAATGCTGCTCCAATTGATGCTGGAACAGAGAAGCCCATAGTTCCTAAACCACCGCTGGTAACATGAGATCTTGGATTTACAAATTTATAATATTGCGCAACCCACATTTGATGTTGACCAACATCGGTAACAATTATTGCATCGCCTTTTGTTTTTTCTGATATTCTTTCAATTACATATTCTGTACGTAATTTTATATCATCTTTTTCATAACATAGTGGGCACTCTGTTCTCCAGTGATTTATTTGATTCCACCATTCAGTTAAATCTGCTTTACCGTTTAATTCACTTGCTATTTCAGCAATTACATGTTTTACATCTCCAACAATTGGAAGATCAACTAATACATTTTTATCAATTGCTGTTGGGTCAATATCAACATGAATTTTATATGAGTTTGGAGAAAATGTTTCGATGTTTCCGGTAACACGATCGTCAAATCTAGCGCCTAAAGCTATTAAACAATCACATTCATTAATTGCCATATTTGCCCAAAAAGTTCCATGCATACCAAGCATTCCTAATGATTGTGGATCAGTTCCCGGAAATGCTCCTAAACCTTGCAAAGTCATTGTTACGGGAATTCCGGTTTCTTTTGCCAAAACGTGAAGTTCTTTATTTCCATCCGACATAATAACTCCACCGCCAACATACAATAATGGTTTTTTAGCATTTTGAATTATTTGCGCAGCTTTTTTAATTTGATTTATGTGACCTTTATATTGAGGTTTATAACCTCTAATATCAGTTTTTGATGGATAAACAAATTCTGTTTCCATAGCAATAATATTTTTTGGAAGATCTACAAGAACCGGTCCAGGTCTTCCGGTAGAAGCGATGTAAAATGCTTTTTGAATAGTTGGCGCCAATTCTTCTATTGAACGAACTAAAAAATTATGTTTAGTAATTGGCCGAGTGATTCCAACAATATCAGCTTCTTGAAATGCATCATTACCAATTAAGTGAGTTGCAACTTGTCCGGTAAAAACAACAAGCGGAACAGAATCCATATAAGCATCGGCAATTCCGGTAACTGTGTTTGTTGCACCAGGTCCGGAAGTAACTAAAACAACCCCAGGTTTTCCGGTAACCATTGCATAACCTTTAGCCATATGAGTTGCACCTTGTTCATGTCTAACTAATATGTGTTGAAGGAAATCAATGTCATAGAGTTTTTCATAAATTTTTAATGTTGCGCCTCCGGGATATCCGAAAATTACTTCAACATTTTCTTTTTTTAATGATTCAAAAAATATTTCTGCACCAGACAGTTTTTTAGTTGGACTCATTTTATTTTCCTTCCATCATAAAGTTTAGATTTTTAATATTGCTCCAGTATTAGCTGATGTTACCATTTGAGTATATCTTGCTAAATATCCCCGTTTAATTTTAGGTTCAAACTTTTCCAATTTACTTTTTCTAATTTTTATTTCTTCTTCACTTAAAATAACTTCTAATTTATTATTTGGAATGTCGATAGAAATTATATCACCATTTTTTACAACAGCAATTGTTCCGCCTTCTGCAGCTTCGGGAGATACATGTCCGATGCAAGCTCCGCGAGTTCCTCCGGAAAACCTTCCATCCGTGATTAATGCAACTTTACTCCCTAAACCCATACCCATAATTGCACTTGTTGGCGCTAACATTTCCGGCATTCCGGGTCCACCTTTTGGTCCTTCGTATCTAATAATAACAACATCTCCGGCTTTAACTTTTTTATTTTTAATTCCTTCAAGTGCTTCATCTTGACTATCAAAAATTACTGCAGGACCTTTGTGAACTAACATTTCCTTTTCAACAGCTGCTGCTTTAACAATTGAACCATTTTCAGCGAGATTTCCGAATAAGACAACTAATCCTCCGGTCTGCGAATACGGATTTTCTAATGTTTTTATTACATCATTATTTAGAATTTTAGAATTCATTACATTTTCTAAAAGCGAATTTCCGGTTACTGTTATAACATTATTTGATAATAAATTTTCATTCTTAGAAAGCTCATTAAGAATTGCAGAAATTCCGCCAGAAAAATGTACATCTTCAATGTGAATATCGGGACGAGCTGGACTTACTTTACAAATATTAGGAGTTTTTTCTGAAATTTTATTTATATCATTTAAATCAATTTCAATTCCAGCTTCATTGGCAATTGCCAAAGTATGAAGTATTGTGTTTGTACTTCCTCCCATTGCAACATCTAATGTAATTGCGTTCCTAATTGATTCTTTTGTAATAATATCTGAAGGTTTAATATTTTTTTCAATAAGTGTTAGGAGTTGTTTTGCGGATGCTTTCGCTAATTCATGTCGAGCTGGATCAATTGCTAAAATTGTTCCGTTTCCCGGAAGTGCCATTCCTAAAGCTTCCATTAAACAATTCATTGAATTTGCAGTAAACATTCCCGAACAGGAACCACAAGTTGGGCAACTTAAATCTTCTAATTCTTTTAATTCGCTTTCGTTTATTTCACCGGATTGAAATTTCCCGACTCCTTCAAATACAGTCACTAAATCGCTTGATTTTCCATTTGATAATTTTCCAGCCTTCATTGGTCCGCCAGAAATAAAAATTGTTGGAATATTTACTCGTACAGCTCCCATTAACATTCCGGGAACAATTTTATCACAATTTGGAATACAAATTAACCCATCTAATTGGTGAGCTTCAACAACTGTTTCAACTGAATCTGCAATTAGTTCGCGACTTGCAAGAGAATACCGCATTCCGATATGCCCCATTGCAATTCCATCATCAACACCGATTGTGTTAAATTCGAAAGGAATTCCGCCAAATTCCCTAATTGCATCCTTTACAATTTTACTAAATTCTTGAAGGTGAACATGACCGGGAATTAAATCAATATATGAATTACAAACTCCAATAAAAGGTTTGTTAAAATCTTGATCACTTTTAATAACTCCGGTTGCTTTTAACAAACTTCTGTGCGGAGCTTTATCATAACCTTTTTTAATTATATCAGATCTCAAATAGACCTCAAAAATTTATACCAATTTAACACCTCTTTTAAGGTCATTCCAAATTTAATATTAGGATTTTATTTCCGGGAATGACCTTTTATTCTAGCCAATAATAATAAGGCTGAGAATAAGGTTAATACCGAGAATAATCACGATGCTAATTGGTAGGTTTATTAAAATATTGATGTTTGCTGAGTTGTTTACATCAACTGAGAAGCTACTAGTAATATTTTTTTCTAAGTGTCTCATAATATTGACGGTAATTATATCAGTAAAAAAAATTTTTGTCAAGTATAAAAAAAATTATACCTATTTTATTTTTATATTTGTTTGAAAATTTTGAGATATTATTCGCATTACTAAATAATTATTCATTTTTTAAAATAGGGGTTTTTGTGACAGATAAAAAAAATCTGGAAACTTGGAATTTTCCAAAAGAATTTTGGCTCGCAAATTTTATGGAATTATTAGAAAGAGCTGCTTACTATGGATTTTTTATTGTAATAACTCTTTACTTAACAAATATTGTAAAGTTTTCAGATATTGAAACCGGAATTATTGCTGGAATTTTTGGGGCATTAATTTACTTCTTTCCTCCTTTTGCCGGCGCAATTAGTGATAAAATTGGTTTTAAGAACGGACTCATTTTAGCTTTTGCGTTTTTAACAGTTGGATATTTTTTCTTGGGAATTTTCCATTCAAAAATATTAGTAATATTTTTTCTTTTAATTGTCGTTGTCGGAGGGTCTTTTATAAAACCTCTTATTACAGGAACCGTTGCTAAAACTACAAACGAAGCAAATAAAGCAAGAGGATTTTCACTTTTTTACTGGGTTGTAAATATTGGAGCTTTCAGTGGTAAAACCGTTGTGCCTTCAATTAGACAAGGAATTGGTTTAGAATATGTGAATTTCTTTTCCGCCGGAATGTCTCTTCTGGCTTTGCTTTTTGCAATTTTCATTTTTAAAATTGATGAAAATCGTGTAGAAAAAAGTAAAACTTTTAAAGATGTTTTCAAATCCTTAAAGGCAATTTTTGCAACACCAAGACTTATAATTTTAACATTAATTGTTTCCGGATTTTGGCTAATTCAACATCAGCTTTATGCAACAATGCCAAAATATGTTATTAGACTATTAGGAGAAGAAGCAAAACCAGAATGGCTTGCAAATGTTAATCCACTTATTGTAGTACTTTTTGTTGTTATTATTACTCAACTTTTCAAAAAAGTAAAAGCTGTTTCAGTAATGTTAATTGGAATGATGATTATGCCCTTATCTGCATTAGCAATGGCTTCAAGTCAAACTTTAGAAACATTTACAGGAAACTCAGTTGATATATTTGGACTTTTCACAATGCATCCGCTAACTGTTATGATGATTATAGGAATTGGAATTCAAGGTTTGGCTGAATGTTTTATTTCACCAAGATTTTTGGAATATTTTGCGCTTCAAGCTCCCAAAGGTGAAGAAGGAACTTACATGGGATTTAGTCATTTGCATTCTTTCTTTTCATACTTAATAGGATTTTTCATCTCCGGATTTTTATTGGATGCATATTGTCCCGATCCAACAACATTACCTGCTGGAATTTCTGAAATTGAAAGAACAGCTATTTATGCAAACGCTCATATTATTTGGTATTATTTTGTTGCAATTGCTTCAGTTGCGGCAATAGCATTGTTTATTTTTAGATTGGTTACGAATAGAATTGATGAAAAAAAACAAAACATAATTTCTTCAAAAAATTGAAAATAGATTTTCTCCCGCTAATTTTAATTATTATATCGGTAGCAATTCATCTTGTTGCCGATTATAAAATTAAAAGTATTACATACTTCACAAAACCAATTCCAATGATTATTATTATTGGCTTCTTCTTATTCTCAGAAAATTGTTTTTCATCTAACAAAATTTTTATTCTTTTTGGATTTATTTTTTCTTTAACGGGTGATATTTTTTTATTGAATAAAAATAATTTTGTTAAAGGATTATTATCATTTCTAATTGCACATATTTTTTATATCATTTTTGTATTATCAACTTCTCAATTTCAATTTACAATTATTTTATTTGCAATTACATTTTTAATATTTTCAACTTTTTATTTTGCGATAATTAGTAAAATAAATTCCAATAAAATTTTTGTAATTATTTATTCACTAATTATTTTATTTCTACTTTGGCAATCTTTAGAGTGGACTTTTCCTTCACCAAATAATGTAAATATAATTTTCTTAATGGGAATAATTTCGTTTGTGATTTCAGATTCAGTTCTTGCATACAATAGATTTGTTAAAAGTTTTTATTTAGCACAATTCGTTATACTTTTTACATATTTTGCAGCACAGTATTTAATTCTAATTTCAATTTCTACATGAATTTGCAAATTGTTTTTGGTTGCAGAAAATTCTGTTGGTTTCTGATTTCCAAAATATTGAAAGTTACAAGGAAAATTGGGAGAATGAATTTTGCGTTAATGTGAGTTATCTAAAATATAATTTTAAAAAATTATTTTTATGATTTTTTTACACATCAATTTTGGATAAAAGTTTTGAAGCCTTGCTATACCCCAAAGAAACTGACGTTTTCAAATCTAATTTTGCTCCATCTAAATCATTAAGTTTAATTTTAACTTCTCCACGCTTATAATATGCAACAGCATATTTATTATTTATTCTCAATGCATTATTAAGATCTTCCAAAGCGCCGGAATGATCTTTATACAATTCTTTAATCTCAGCACGCATAAAATAAGCTGTTGAATTTTGCGGGTTTGATTTTATAGCTTTATCATAATCTTCAAGCGGACCTTTGTACGCATTAAGTTTTTCGTAATTTATCTCATTAGAAATTTTCATATTCTGTTGAAATAAATTTCCTTCAAGATTATTTAAGTCAATTACATCATAAGCTCTTGTATCACCCAAAGAAGCAGCTTTTTTTAAATCTTCAAGTGCTGCTTTTTTATTCTGAATCTTTAAATTTGCAACTCCGCGTTCATAATATGCGCAAGCATCTTTCGGATTTAACGCAATTTTTACTGTAAAATGTTTGATCCTTCCTTCGTAATCTCCATATCTCACCCGTTCACTTGGTTTTGATTTTTTGAATATAATAAAACCAATTGCCGAGATAAAGATAATTAGAGAAAATATCCAAATCTCCCCCATTTGGTAATCCCTTATTAAATAATATTTTATAATCGTTAAAATGATTTAGAAATTTAATTTTATGGTGTGATTTGAATTACATTTATGACTTGAAGAAATGTATTTTTTAACTGAGATTTCAATGTATGATTATTTATTTTTTATTGAAAAAACTTACAAATTCTTTTCCGTTCCAATATTTAATTTTATTCATAATATTTTCTCTAAACTCACGAGTATCTGTTAGTGGATAATTAAGTTTTCCGTTCTTAACTAATTTATCTCTATCAACACTTGCATTATCTCCAATAACAATGTGCGTTGGGATTAAACTATTATTAAACTCAACCCCGTACCAAAACATATTTTTATAGATATTTGCATTACCTTCATTTACTGAAATTCTTAATTTATTACCTTCTAATAGCGGTTCATGTGAAACAGAATTATATTTATTAAAATAAAGTTCACCCATATCCGTAAGCGGAAATAAAATATATTTATTAAAATCTGCCATTTTCATATTTAAAAAAGTATAATTTCTATTTGTTGGAAAAGTTCCTTCCAACTTATTGTGATCAATTGAAAATAAAAAAGCTCTGTGCATTCCGTTAGAAATTCCACCCGCAATAATTTCCTTAATTCCATCTTTATTAAAATCACTTAAAACTGCACCAACAATTCCACCGGAATGCCAAAGAATTTTGCTGATTTGTTTTCCGGTTCTAAGATTTAATTTCATAATTCCATTTGGGTAATAATTATTGTGCTGAAAAAAAATTAATATTTCAATTTCACTCCCATTATGAATTGTATCTATAATTCCATTAATTCCAAAACGGCCAGTAAATTTTTCATTATTCGTTTCAACACTATCGTGATGGAAATATTTCCAAATTTCTTCACCTTTATGATTGAACAAAATCAATGGTGCATAATCTTCAGCATAAGTTAATAAAACTTCATTTTTTCCATCGCCGTCATAGTCATAAATATTTGCAAAATTTTTTATTGAAACCGGTGAATCCTTAAATCTTGCATTCAAAATGTAAGATAAATCAGCTGATTTTTTTAACCATAAAACTTCATTCTTACTATTTTTAATTACATAACTTCTATTTTCAATTTCAATTTTGAAGGGATTTTTATCAATATTCAAAAAATAAAATATTGGAAAAGCAGTTATTACTAAACTCAAAAACAGAACAACAAATTTACTTTTAAGAAATTTTTTTGCACTCCATAATAAAATATTTTGTTTTTCAATTTTAATAATATCTCGTCTGTTTAAAACATCTGAAATATTTTTAACCGGCAAAATTTCAAGTTTACGATTTGGATAATTTTCTGATAAATCGTCAAATTCACTTTCTAAATTTTTGAAATCAGAAAACGGAAGAATAAATTTTGCTGAAGTAGAATAAAAAGCAATTCTTGATTTTGGCTTAATAATATCTTCACCTATTCCACCAATTTCACCATTTTTATTTACCGAGCCGGTAGCAATTATTTCATTTTCGTAAGATATTTTTTCTCTCAAATCATAAAATCTATATAGTTCATTTATAAAACCAATTGTAAGTGCAACTCCTAAAGAATCGCCTTCATAAATTCCTAATTTATTAACAAACTTAATTGTTACTTCCAAGTTTGGAAAAAATTTGCCAAAATTTGCAATGAAGAAATTTTCAGAAAATTTCCAAGAAGTATCAATTTGATGTTGAAGTTTTTCTTCTAAATGCGGCAAACTTGGTGAAATAATAAAATCAACTTTTTCAGAATTTCTATTTTTGTTTATTGAAATTTGCAAATATTCAACTGCACCAAAATTTTCAAACTGATTTTTTGATTTTTCTATTACGGGAAAACTTAAGTTACCTTTTATATTATTTCCTTTAAGAACAGAATCTAAAATATTAAGTTCGGATTCAATTCGGTTAATGTTCTTTTTTACAATTTCTAATGTTTCTAATTCCGGAATGTATTTGTAAAACTTTTTTATTGTACCAATTATTTTTATTGTATGATTTGGCTCAATTCCAAATGCGGAATAAAGATTTAAGGATTCAATTAAATGCGGTAAAAGTTCTAAACAATAAACTACTTTTAAATTTTCATCATCTTCAAAAGATAATTCTTCCAGAAATTCAATAAGTAAAAGAATTGATTTCCTTACAGATTTTTCATTCTGATGAATTTCTAAAAATTGATTTTTCCTTTCTTCAAAGTGAAATGAATTCATTTTTCAAATTAGTGAATTTAGTTTTGAGTAATATTTATAAATACTTTAATACTAAACTGATTTTCTGAACAATAATTTAATTCTTTTTTTGCTAAAAGTTTCTGATTATGTTTGCAAAATATTTTTTGGTATAAATAATTGATTAATTGTTTAAGAAGAATTATAAAAAAGTATTATGTTGTTACAATTGTAAATTACACGGCAATATTTTTTTATTTTTGTTATCCACTTTTAAAGTACAGCGAATCTCCGTTTCATCAATCCAACACAAATGATTTCATTTATTCTTTACCGATTTCGGAATTTGCAATTATTCCCGGGAAAGTAAATAGTCCACAAAAAACAAATGGAAATGAAACAAGTGTTGAAAATATTAAATATGTTCAAATTTCATTAAATGATTTTGATTTAAAATCTCATCTAAAATATTTTAATTATCAAATCGTTAAAACTGATTACCACAAATTAAATTTTGTTTTCAATCAAATAATTTCACGTGCACCTCCAAGTAATATTTTTTCAGTTTAAAAATTCCAATAATTCCTAAAAAACTAAAATTTACTTTGAGGTAAAAAATGTCAAATAATTTAAATGAAAATAAAGATGAAAAAATTACTAAAAATGATGTCGTGTTAGAATTGTTAAAACTGCTTGGACCAATAGTTTTAATTATTGCAATTTATTATTTCTTTTTTGCGTAATAAAAAATTTGGTTGTCTCAAAATATTTTGAGGCAACCAATTATTATAGTTTATTGTTTTTCCAGCCAAGCGATAGCTAAATTCGGATCACTGAAAACATTAACTTTTACTCCCATCCCTTGGTAACGTTCAATTATTTTTTTCATATTCATTTGTCCTACAACTTTTTCCGGTAAAATAATTGCCCAAAATTTCCAACCGGCTTTAAATATTTTTGGTTCCCAATTTGCATGTGCCCAATCCAAATCATCTTGCTTTAAAGCAGAATTTCCTCTGTCATCGGAAAGCCATTTTGTACATTTATTTTGAACAAAAACATCCGCAGCTTTAAGCATAAAATTTCTAAAATTATCACCAAATAAAAATTTTTTTATTTCGTGATGAACAATTCTTTTTTCTGGATAATATTTTAAAGTTGCGAATTCTGTATCAAGAACTGTTTGCATCAAACCTCCATAAATTATTTTTCACTAATTATAATCGGATAATTATAACTTATGTTAAGAAATTATTTCAAAATGTGATATTAATTTCACTCTGAAATCTATTCTTTAGAGATTTAACTAAAATATATTATAATTAAAATGTTGATTTAATTTTTCTAAACCTTATTGAGGATAAATGGTAAATAAAGAAGATTTAAAAATGCTGAGAGAAATGGTAAAAGATTTTACAGATTCGGAAATAAGACCTTTAGCTGCTCAGATTGATCAAAATGAAGAAATTCCTAAAGAATTGATAAATAAAATTGCAGAAGTTGGAATGCTTGGAACTGCTTTTCCTGAAGAATACGGCGGCGGAGGTTTCGGAGAATATGGATTTTGCATTGCTCAAGAAGAAGTTACAAAAGCTTGCGGCTCAACCGCAACATTTATTGGTGCGCATCAATCAATTGGAACAAATGCAATTTACATTGGCGGGTCAGAAGATTTAAAATATAAATATATGCATGATTTAACTGCTGGCAAAAAAATTGCAGCATTTGCTTTAACAGAGCCAGATGCTGGATCAGATGCATTTAATTTACAAACAACTGCAAAATTTGATGGAACAAAATGGATATTAAATGGTCAAAAATTGTGGATTACAAACGCAGCAATTGCTGATGTTTATTCGGTATTTGCAAGAACAGAAAAAGGCATTACTGGATTTGTGGTTGAAAGAAATTTCCCCGGAATTATTGTTGGTGCAAATGAAAAAAAATTAGGAATTAAAGGAAGTGTTACAAATACTTTAACTTTCGAAAATGTTGAAGTTCCTCAAGAAAATATAATTGGTGCTGATGGTAGAGGTTTTGCAATAGCTATGAAAACTTTGGATGCTGGAAGAATTGGAATTGGTGCCGCAAGTGTTGGCGCAGCAAAAGAAATGTTAAGACTTTCTGTTGAATATGCAAATCAAAGAAAACAATTTGGGCAACCGATTTCAAAATTTGAAGGAATTCAATTTATGATTTCGGAAATGACAACAAAAATTTACGCAATGGAAAGTATTCTTTACCGCGCTGCCGAAAAATATGATAATAAAGATGAAGTTATGCAAGAAGCCGCAATGGTTAAATTATTTTGCTCGGAAGCAGTTTCAGAAGTTGCTGATATGGCATTGCAGATTCATGGCGGAATGGGATTTTCAAAAGAATTATCGATCGAAAGATTTTATAGAGATGCAAGAATATTAAGAATTTTTGAAGGCACAAGCGAAATTCAAAAATTAGTTATAAGCAGAAAAACAATAAAAAATAATGGAATTTGGAAAATATAAATGAGAAAAATTTTAGTAATTCCTTCAATTGATATTAAGGATAGAAAAACAGTAAGAGTTGTTCAAGGAATTCCCGAACTCGATTGTAAGGAATATGGAAACGATCCGGTTGAAATGGCAATGATTTGGAGATCGGAAAATGCAAAAGTAATCCACGTTGTAGATTTTGATTTATCGCGTGAGCACTCAAGAAAAAATTTAGATTTAATCGGAGAAATTTGTAATTCGGTAATTATCCCAATTGAATTTGGTGGAGGTATAACTAATATTGATGATGCTGAAGAAATTTTAAACTTAGGGGTTTTCCGTTTAGTAATTGGTTCGCTTGCATTTTCTAATCCTAAAGAATTTAAGAGAATTTTTGAAAAATTTGGTCCACTTAAAATTTCTGCTGCAATTGATGTTGTAAATGATGAACTTGTAGTTCATGCTAGAAAAGAAAAAGCCGGAATTTCTGCCGTAGAATTTTCAAAAAAATTATCTGAAATTGGAGTTAACCGTTTTGTAGTAACTGATGTTTTACGAAATGGAATGCTTGATGGACCCAATATAGAATTATGCAAAAAAATTGCCGACGCAACAAATACAAAAGTTACACTTTCCGGCGGAGTTTCTGGATTTGATGACTTAATGAAAGTACAAGAAAATGCTGAGTGCGGAATTGATTCGGTAATTATTGGTCGAGCACTTTATGAAAATAAATTTCCGTGTCAAAAAATTTGGAGAGTTGCGGAATCTGGAATTTTTGATTAAGTTGAAATTATAAGAAATCCTTAAATTTCAAAAATAAGTTTTAACATAAAGAATATTAAAAATCCATGATTTAATATAGGAGGTACGAAATGGAATCAATAACAAAAATATTAGTTCCAGTTGATTTCTCCAATTATTCAAAAAATGCACTTCGGTATGCAGTAAACTTTTCCAAAAAATTTAATTCAAAAATTTATCTCGTTTATGTTGTTGAGCCGGTTATTTATCCTTCTGATTTCAGCATGGGACAAGTAACTTTTCCCGTAACGGATACTGAATTAAATGAACGTGCAAAAGAAGAATTAGAAACTTTAGCAAAAGAAGAGATCGGTTCTGAAATTCAAGTGGAAACAATAATTAGAACCGGAAAACCATTTGTTGAAATTAACGAAACAGCAAGAGAATTGGATATCGATTTAATTATAATTGCGACACATGGCCACACCGGAATGGAGCATTTGCTTTTTGGAAGTACAGCAGAAAAAGTTGTACGTAAAGCTCCATGTCCAGTTCTAACTTTGCGTGAACCTATAAAAGGATATAAATTTAATCCAAACGAAAAGTAATTTCTTAAATATTTAATATCGTTCTTTAATCAAAAATTTATGATGAAAATCATTCCGATTATTTTATTTGCGTTTTTTATAAATATAAATTCTCAAGAAAATATTGAATTTTCTGAATGGGAACTAGTTGTTTCAAATCAACAATTTCCCGAAGGAATAACTTATGATCAAAAAGGAAATTTATATTCTTCAAATTGCAACGGAAATTGGTTAACAAGAATATCCGAAACAAATATTGATACTTTTCTTCTTGCTTCAGATTCAACATTTCAAAAAACCAACGGAATGTTCGCAATACCGGATGGATCAATATTGGCAACTGATTTTGGAAAAGGTGTAATTTTAAAAATTGATGAAAATCGAAAAACGCATATTTTAATTAATGGATTTGAGGGGAAAAAATTTAACAGACCAAATGATTTGACAATTGATGAAAATGGAAATTTATTTTTTACAGATCCAAAAACTTGGGGACCCGAAATTTTTGACGGCAGAGTTTTCTATTATAATTTTTCTACTAATTTGCTTAAACAAGTTTTAGATAGTATTGCATTTCCAAACGGAATTGGAATTTCTCCAAAAGATGGAAGATTATATTTATCAGAATCCGCAAAATCAAGAATCTTAAGTTTTAAATTAAATTCTAATGGAACTTTAGAAGATAAAAAAATATTTGTGGTAATTCCCGGCGGAGATCCGGATGGTTTAAATTTTGATGAAGAAGGAAATTTATACGTTGCGCATTTTGGCGGTGGAAATATTTATGTAATTTCTCCCGAAGGAAAAATTTTGAAGAAAGTTAAAACTCCCGGATTAAAACCAAGCAATGTTGAATTTGCTGGAAAAGATTTAATGACTTTTTACATTACTGAAGACGAAACAAATTCAATTTACAAATGCAGAGTTAACAAAAAAGGATTTAATATTTTCTAAATAAAAAATTGCAAGATTTCCAAGATTGCAAAATTACAAGATTTGAAAAGAATGATTAATAAATAAAAACCTCCAAGATTTTGCAAACCTTGGAGGTTAAATTAAACTCAAAAGAAAAATTAAATTAAGCTCTCAACTTTTCAACAACCATTTTTTCATCCATTCCCAAATTTTTAAATACCGGTTTTAGATCATCTAAAGAATTCATTGGTCCGGATATTTTACCAACAAGTTTAGCAACATTTAAATATGAATCAATTCCCGGAATAATTTTAGCAAGTTTATCAAAATCGCTTTTTTTTCAGTCAACATCATTTAGTTTTTGTTATCTAACTTTGCAAGTGATGTTTTTGCGGTTTCCACTAATTTACTATTCGGAAATTCATTTACAATTTTCGTCCAATTTAATTTTGCTTTATCAAAATTACCTTTTCTTGCTTCCATTACTCCAAGATTATAAATTGCTTCAACACTTTTAGGATTTACTTCCAAAATTTTATAAATATAATTTTCAGCTTCAGCAAAATTATTTTGCTCAAATTGAATAATTGCCAAACTCATTAAAATATCTGTTCGTTTGGAATCCTTTGATAAAATTGTTTTATATAGCTCAATTGATTTTTGCGGATTATGCGAACCGTATAGTAAATCGGCATATTCTCTAACTTTTGCTGTATCATTTGGATTTTTGGTAACATAATCTTCTAGTGATTTTAATCTATTCTTAAATTCTGATGTTACGTTTTGTCCTGTTGGTGATTGAGAATTATTCAATTGAGAATGAACATCATCGTTTGGCATTTGTTGTTCCGTGAATGAAGTGTTATTTATAGAATTTTCGTTTATTGCAAAGTAAACAATCCCAATTATTGCAAGAGCAGATACTAATAAATAAACATGTATTGATTTTAATTTCATTTTTTCTCTTAAATTTATTTTTGATTTAAGAAAAATAATCAATTTTATTTTTAAGAATTGCTATATTATTTCTTTATCATTTCCAAAACTAGTTTTTATTTTTCAAAACTAAAATAGTTTAATTCGAATATTTAGAATTTATGTTTTTTTAGAAAATTAAAATTTTATTTTCTAAAAATTTATAAATTTATTTCAATATTATTATTAATTTAGAGCAAAATTTAATCAGCAATTTTAAGGTGATAAATATGGCAGATTTTGAAAAACTTGGTGCATTTTATTTGGGAAAAATTTTTGATCCAACCTCAAATACTCTAAAAGATGATTTGGTTCTTTATGATTCAAAAGATTTAACAACCCATGCAGTGTGTGTTGGAATGACCGGAAGCGGAAAAACCGGTTTATGTATTTCCCTTCTTGAAGAAGCGGCAATTGATAATATCCCGGCTTTAGTTGTTGATCCAAAAGGTGATATAACAAATTTACTTCTCACTTTTCCAAATTTGGAAGGAAAAGATTTTCTTCCTTGGATTAATAAATCTGATGCGGAAAGAAAAGGAGTTTCTCCCGAGGAATTTGCCGATTCGCAAGCCCAACTCTGGAAAAACGGTTTGCAGCAATGGGGACAAGACGGAAACAGAATTAAAATGCTTCGAGAGAATTCAGATTTTATAATTTACACACCAGGAAGTACTGCAGGAATGCCGATTTCAATTTTGGATTCTTTCAAATCACCAAGTGACGAAATTATTGATGATGGAGATTTATTTGGTGATAAAATTTCAGCAACAACTGCAAGTTTACTAGGGTTATTGGGAATTGATGCAGATCCTTTAAAAAGTAAAGAACATATTTTGCTTTCAAATATCATTCAATTTCATTGGACAAATAAAAAAGATTTGGATTTGGCAACAATAATTCAAAATGTTCAAACTCCCCCATTTACAAAAATTGGTGTTTTTGATATTGAATCTTTCTATCCAGAAAAGGAAAGATTTGAATTAGCAATGCAGTTGAATAATATTTTGTCTGCACCGGGATTTCAAACTTGGTTAACCGGAGAACCGCTTGATATTGATAAACTTTTATACTCAAATTCCGGGAAACCAAAAACATCAATTTTTTATACTGCACATCTTTCAGATTCAGAAAGAATGTTTTTCACTTCTTTACTTTTAAATCAGCTTATTGGCTGGGTAAGAACTCAATCCGGCACAACAAGTTTACGAGCATTACTTTATGTTGATGAAATTTTTGGTTACTTACCTCCAGTTTCAAATCCACCGACAAAAAAACCATTTTTAACTTTGTTGAAACAGGCAAGAGCATTTGGAGTAGGATTAGTTTTGGCAACTCAAAATCCGGTTGATTTGGATTATAAAAGTTTATCAAATGCCGGAACTTGGTTTATCGGCAGACTTCAAACAGAGCGAGATAGAATGCGTGTTTTGGACGGATTAGAAGGTGCAACTTTGGAAGGTGGAAGTAAATTTGATAGAAATGAAATTGATAAACTTCTCTCAAGTTTGGATAATAGAATTTTCCTTTTACATAATGTTCATGAACCTCATCCAGTTGTGTTTAATACACGTTGGGTAATGTCATATTTACGGGGACCGTTAACGAGAAATCAAATTAAGGAATTAAAAAATCCAAACTCCTCTGAATCCGAAAATTTAAATACTTCAATAAATTTAAATTCAAATAAAATTTCTGTAAATCCATTGCCAAAAGAAGTAAAACCAATTTATTTAAAAAGAGAAATTACCGAAACTGAAATTTCTAAAACTGTTTATCAGCCGTATTTATTTGCTCAAGCAGATGTTAATTTCCTTGATAAAACAAAAGGTATAGATTATAAAAAAACCTCAAGTTTTATTGTTCCAATTACCAGTGATGTAATTTCAGTAAAATGGCATGATGGTTACGAAATTAAAATAGATGAAAATATTTTAACAAAAGAAGCAAAAGATAATATTTCATATTCTGAACTCCCAAACTCAGCTAAAAACATTAAAAATTTTCCAACATGGCAAAAATTCTTTGAAGATTATTTAACAACTGATTACTCACTTGAACTTTTTTACAGTCCAAATTTTAAGCAAACTTCAAATCCACTTGAAAGTGATAGAGATTTTAAAATTAGATTAACTCAAATTACTAGAGAAAAACGTGATACGGAAATCGGAATAATTAAAGATAAATTTGCAAGAAAAATTCAAACTCTTGAAACAAAAATTCGCAGAGCACAAGAAAAAATTGATAGAGAAAAGTCACAATCAACGCAAGTAAAATTGCAGACAGCAATTTCTGTTGGTTCAACAATTTTAGGTGCATTATTTGGTAAAAAAGCAATAAGCACTTCCACAATTAGTAAAGCTGGAACTGCAATGAAATCTGCCGGAAAAGCAATGAAAGAAACCGGAGATATAAACCGTGCACAAGAAGAAATGGAATTATTAAATCAAGAAATGGTGGATTTGCAAGATAAACTTCAAGAAGAATTACATATTCTTCATGATAAATTTGATTTATCGATCGAACAATTAGAAACAATTAAAATTCGACCCAAAAAAGCAAATATTTCAGTAAAACTTTTTAATTTTATTTGGATTCCAATTGGAAATGAAATATTAAAAGATATTCAAGAAATTGAATTTATATAAATATTAGATTTGGTAATAATCTTTAGAGTTATATATATTTAGGTGATTTAAATCACACAAAAGGGGGATTTACTTATCACAAATTATGGAGAAACTATGAAGAAAATTCTTTTAATAACACTTGTGTTTACTATTTCGGTTTTTGCTGAAGATACAAAAAAAGATAGTATTGCACAAAAAACTTGGCTCCCGATTGGTGTTGCCGGATTAAATATCAGTCAAATTGCTTTGGATAATTGGACACAAGGCGGTGAAGACGCTTTAGCATTTACACTTTATGGCAATTTTGGTTTAGATTATTTTGATAAACCATGGTCATTCACAAATAAACTAAAATTAGCTTTTGGTAAAACCAAATTAGGCTCGGAAGATTATAAAACTACTGATAATGAAATTTTTCTTGAAGATCTTTTAACTTATAGTGCCGGATGGTTTGCAGATCCATATTTTGCAAATACATTTAGAACCGTTTTAGCAAATGGTTATGATTATAGTGGAGATTCTCCCATTCAAACTGCAGCATTTTTTGATCCGGGTTATTTGATGCAGTCAATCGGTATGGCATATAAAATTTCGGATAATTTTACAACACGTTTGGGTTTTGGATTTCAAGAAACATTCACAAGCAAATTTACTGGATATTCTGATGATGTTGAAACTTTAGACGAAGTTGAAAAATTCAAATTTGAAACTGGTATTGAATCAGTAACTTCTGCAAATTTTAAGCTTGATGATAATTTATTTTACACCGGCGAATTAAGATTATTTAGTGCTTTTAATGAGCTTGACGTTTGGGATGTAAGATTTGATAATATTATTACTGCCCAAATTAGCAAATTAGTTAATGTTAATTTTAATGTACTTCTTATTTATGATGAAGATCAAATTAAGAAAACACAAATGAAAGAAGCTTTACAAATTGGAATTGCATACGCATTATTTTAATCAATTAAAAAGAAAGGAGTAAAACCATGAGTATGATGAAAGAATTTAAAGAATTTGCCATGAAAGGTAATGTTATTGACATGGCAGTTGGTATTGTAATAGGCGGTGCTTTTGGTAAAATTATAAATTCATTAGTTCAAGATGTAATTATGCCTCCAATAGGAGTTTTATTAGGTGGAGTAGATTTTTCCAAAATGGGAATTGTAGTAAAAGCAGCTACAGAAACTACTGAAGCTGTTATTTTAAAATACGGTTCTTTTATTAATACAATAGTTGAATTTTTAATTATTGCGTTTGCAATTTTCATGGTTGTTAAAGCAATGAATTCGCTGAAGAAAAAAGAAGAAGCTGTTCCTGCTGCACCTCCGGCTCCAACAAAAGAAGAAACTCTCTTAACGGAAATTAGGGATCTTCTAAAAAATAAATAAAAAGGTAACCCAAATGCATAAGAAAATATTCTATTTAATTTTGTGTAATCTCGTTTTATTTTCATTTACAAATAATTTTGCACAATTAAATGATTATCCATATAAAATTGGAATTCATGCATCTGGTTTATTACCCGAAACAGATTTTAAAAATGATGATCTGAAATTATCTTTTCTCGGCAGAGCTTTTCTTCGTTTCAAAATTATTGATTTATTTGATATTGAAGCAGGTGCTGGTTATGCAAGACTTGCTGGAGAAGATACCAAAAATAATTATTGGGAAACTACACTAATTCCAGCGGACTTGAGATTGATCTTAAGTCCGTTTAATTCTAAATCAGTTAATCCATATCTTTATGGCGGAATTGGTTACGCAAAATGGAATGTTGAAGATAAGCCAAGCGAAGTAATTGGCTCAACAAAAGAAGATGGTGCAGATTTATATTCTCCAATTGGGCTTGGAATTGAAATGAAGTTATCAAATTCCATTTTGCTTGATCTTTCCGGAGGATATAACCAAATATTTTCTGATTATGTAAATTATGTAAAAGGCGGCGATTTTAATGACGGATTTTGGAATCTAGGAATTGGATTAATTTTTACTGGTGAAGGGGGAACTTCAGATTCCGATTTAGATGGATTAACTAAAGATCAAGAAATTGAATTGGGTACAAATCCGGATAATTCAGATTCAGATAATGATGGTTTAACTGACGGATTGGAAATCAATCAATACAAAACTGATCCGTTAAACTCAGATAGTGATGGTGATGGTTTAACAGATAATGATGAAATTAAAAATTATACGACAAATCCAAATTTAATTGATACTGATAAAGATGAAATAACAGACGGTGATGAAGTTTATCAAACTCAAACTGATCCGCTAAGAGAAGATTCTGACATTGATGGAATAAAAGACAAAATTGAATTAGAGGAATTTAAAATTGATCCAAACAATTCAGATTCAGATAAAGATGGATTAAAAGACGGAGACGAAATTCATAAATACAAAACTGATCCGGCAAAACAAGATACAGATGGAGACGGCATTTCTGATGGTGATGAAATTTTTAAGTTTAACACAAATCCTTCAAAATCTGATACAGACGGTGGAACTGTAAATGATAAAATTGAAATTGATAGAAAAACAAATCCTTTAAATCCAGAAGATGATGTAATTCTCAGCATTGAAACTCCAGTAATTTTAGAAGGTGTAACCTTTGAGGCTGGAAGTTCAGAACTTACTCCCGAAAGTGAAAAAATGTTATCACGAGTTTTAAATACGTTAAATATTTATCCTAAAATTAAAGTTGAAATTCGCGGATATACCGATAATGTTGGAAACGCACTTAAAAATCTAAAACTCTCACAGCAAAGAGCTAATTCAGTACGTTATTGGCTTATAAATAAAGGAGTTCCTCAAGAAAGAGTAACAGCTAAAGGATTTGGAAAAGAAAATCCGATAGCAGATAATTCTACTCCGGAAGGTAAGAGATTAAACAGAAGAATTGAATTTGTGAAAATTGATTAAGAATAATTATAAATAAAATAAAAAATATTTTTTAATGCCGAATTTATTTCGGCATTTTTTTCTCATCTCAATAATTAATAAAAATTCAAGCAAATCCGATTATATAATATGTGTCGAAAAATATTATATATATTAATTTTATTATCAAACATAAATTTTGCCCAATTAAATAATTATTCCATAAAATACGGAATAAATGGCAATTTACTTTTTCCAGATTCCGAATTTAAAAATGAAGTTTATGTTCTTTCGTTAATGGGAAAAGGTTTTGTAAAGTACGAACTAAATCAGAATTGGGAAAGCGAAGTTGCAATAGGATTTGGAAACCTTTCCAGTGTTGATTTCACAAAAGAAAAATGGGAGACAATATTAATTCCATTGGAATTTAAAATTAATTTCAGCCCTTTTACATCACAAATTTATAGCCCATATTTATTTACCGGATTAGGTTTACTTCGGTGGCAAGTAACAAATTTACCAAGTGGCGAATTTGAAAAAAAAAGTGGTTGGGATTTGCAAATTCCAATCGGCGGCGGAATTGAACTTGCTATAAATAGTAATTTGATTATTGATTTTTCCGCAAGTTATAATTTTACATCAACAGATTATTTAAATAATTATACAAATAAAAAATATAATGATGGATTCTATACTTTTGGAATTGGCTTTACATTTGTGGAAGGAGGAAATTTAAATGATCTTGATAATGATGGAATAATTACAAAACTAGAAGAAGAGATAGGAACAAATCCAAATAAATTTGATAGCGATGAAGATGGATTATCTGATGGAGATGAAATAAATTTGTATTCAACAAATCCAAATAGTTTTGATTCAGATAACGATAAATTAACTGATTTTGAAGAAGTAAAAAGTTTTTTTACTGATCCAAATTCTAAAGATTCTGATGGAGATGACATTTTAGATTTTGATGAAATTGATCTTTACTCCACAAATCCTAATTTGAAAGATTCTGATAAAGATGGATTAGGCGACAGCTACGAAGTTTTTAAATATCTAACAAATCCAACTTTGATTGATACTGATATTGATGAGCTTGATGATAAAAAGGAAATTTTTGAGACGAAAACAAATCCGAATAAATTTGATACAGATGAAGACGGAGTTTCTGATGGAATTGAAATAAATATTTTAAAAACAAATCCGCTTGTAAAAGATAATCATCAAAATTATTTACAATCACTACAAAGTAAAATTGTGGATTTAAATTCTTCATTAGAAATTCTAAATTCAGAAAAACCAGTAATTTTACAAGGTGTTCAATTTTTACTTGGTTCTGCGGAAATAAATTCAACGTCCGAAATTATATTAAATCAAGTTTTAAAAATCCTAAATGATAATCCAGAATTAAAAATTGAAATCCGTGGATATACTGATAACATTGGTGAATCAAATTATAATTTAAAACTTTCGCAAGTGCGTGCTGAAAAAGTAAAAAATTGGTTTACCGAAAATGGAATAGATTCTGGCAGAATAATTACAAAAGGACTTGGTGAAGAAAATCCGATTGGCGATAATAATACTTTTGAAGGTCAAGAATTAAATAGAAGAATTGAAATTATTAAGATAAAATAGATTTAAAATTATTTAATTGTGAAAACAAAATCTTCATTTACCTTATCTGAATTTATTGAAAAAATCTCCTTTTCAAATTTCTCCGGATTTGATTTTAATTTTATTTTTTCCAATTGTTTTTCATCAAGATAAATTAAATATTTGCCCGGAGCTAAACCGTAATAGTAAAAACTTCCGTCACTCATTGTTCTCACTTTAATTATCTCTTCAGAATTTTCCTTCTTAAGTAAAATGCTAATTCCTTCAATTGGAATTTTTTCTTTCCCAACATTTTTGAATACAAATCCATTTATTACTGCAGCTTCATAAAATGGAATGTTAATTTCTTTATACTGATTCGGATCGGAAATAAAACTAAATTTATCAATTACCGGAAACCATAACGGATTTTTATTTTTTCTATCAATTAGTTTTAAATCATATTTTGTATAAGATTCCAAATCATTTAAAATAATTTTTCCAGCTTCAATATTTTTTTTATTGCTTACTGAATTTACCGCAACATCCATGTCATTAATTAATTTTTCATTTTCATCAAAAATATTATTGTTGTTTTGATCAAGATAAAATCTTATTGCAGAAGCTGATCTTCCGACCATTCCCCTATTATGAAAATCGATTTGATTAAAAACACTGTTGTAATTTAGTGAGCCGTAAATTGATTGAGAAAATACTGATTTTGAAATATTGGTATTTGATCTTAAAAACGGAAGATCGAAAACAAAACGAAATTGAGTATCTGTAAATTTGGAAATAAAATTTATACTATGTGTTAGTTGTATTCTGTAATTTTGAAAAATTGTTGAAGCAAATGAAATATTAAAACTTTCGAATTTACTTCTGTTAATATTATAATAAATTCTTGAATCAATTATATTTCCGCCGAATATATTTGAAGGAATAAAAAAAGAATAATTTAAGCGCAAATTCAAATACTGTGAAGCAAAATCACTATTAGAAATTTTATAATAATTATATTCTAATGAAGGACTAATATTTTCGTAATCGTAAAATGTTCTGATTGAAAAATCGTAACGATTCAAATCAGATGCAGCGGTTCTTCTTCCTTTTGCAAAAATACTAAGCATGCTTTCGCCCAATGAAATTGGGAGAAAAATATTTCCATCAATTTCATTATTTATATTCGTCGGGTTAAATTTTTCATTTTTCTCAAAAATTTTTGTCCCAATATTAAAATTTGCAAGATCGCTGAAAACAGAATTTATCTCAAATTCATAAAATGCATTTGGTGCAATATTTAGATTTGCGATATAACTATCAAAAAATCTTGCAGAAGTTTTAGAATAAATTGATGAATTTTTAAAATCATCAAAAAACAAATCGGTACCAATCTGCGTTGTAATTCTATCAGTTAAACCATATGCAGAATTTGCTTGCAATAAATATTCATCAATTGAAATTAATTTACCAAAATTAAAACTGTAATCTAATTCACCTTTCGGAATTTGTGTGGTTGGAATTTGATATAATTTTCTTTCGAATTTTGTCTCACCATTTGGCCCGTATTGTTTAATTTCCAAAATTGTAGTGCCGTAAGAAAGCGGAATATCAAAATTATAATTTCCATTTTCATCTGCTTCAGTAATTTCAATAATTTCATTACTTTGATAAATTTCAACTTTCCAAAACGGTTTTGTTTTTTCAATAATTTTATGAGTACCGTGTAAACGCCTTAATTCTAAAGGCTCATTTGAAACAGATATACCTTTTAAATCATAAGATTGCAAACCAAAAGTATTTACATTTCCTAAAGTAATATTGCTGATTTTTCTATTATTTAAAATAGCATAACGCCATTTGTACTCTGCTTGATTATTATAAAAATTATTTTGAAATAATGAATAATTTGTTGTTAGTTGAAAATCTCCGCCAAAAATTTCATTGCCCAATCCAAAATCAAAATTATAAAATGGATTTTCATTTTTAATAAAATTACTTGTTAATGCATAATCTAAAAATCCACCGGTGAAATTATTTCTTTCTCTATCGAATTTTATTGGATAATTCACTTCAATAAGTTGGTTTTTATTATGAGAAAATTTCTGCTGATTTATAAACCTTTCTACCATTGGAAGTTGTATTGGAGCAGTAAATTTAACTTCAAGATTTCTTAAACTGATTTCAAATTTTCCATTTATTAAATTTTCAGCCAATTCTTTTTTCACAAAAATTTCCAACTCTGTTTTAATAAAATCATTTTTTAAAAAAAATATTTTTTCATCATTTTTTATTTGAACAAAATCTTCAAAATCAATAGAATTAAAATTCTTCCCCTCACTTAAACTTTGTGCTGATATTTTTTCAAATTCAGAATCTGAATTATGATTGATTTGAAGAATTGTTAAAATTTCTATCAAGGGCAAATAAACAACGTTATTTTTATATTTTGCAACAATCATTTCATCAATAAAACCTGCGTGCTTAAATCTTAAAATTAAATCTTCAGCAATTTCATTAAATTGTTTTTCTTCAATTTCCGACTGAATTTTAAAATAAAAATAATACGTAAAACTGCTCCAATCATTTCCAATTTTACTTCTTAATTTCCATCTGTAATTATTAAAATTTGATAACATATTTTGCTTAAGAATGAAATTTGTATCTGACAATTCTTCTTTGTGAATTTGAATATATTCTTCGCCTAAAATTCTTGATGTATTAATTCCCTCAATTACAATTTCATACAATTCAGCATTGGGATTTTTATTCCAAATTAAACTTGAATTTTTATTTTCAGAATTTTTCGAATCTATAATTAAGTTATTCTTACTAATAATTGCTGGCGGCAAAAGAATATTTTTTTCAACTTTAGGAAGTTTTTTATTTTCAGATTTAATTATAAAAAATGTTGTTTTAGAAAATTCACTCCAATTTGTTTTATTATAAGCTTTAATTTTTAT